>CAISPN010000059.1 GCA_903887375.1 uncultured cyanobacterium | reverse complement strand
TATCAAGCATTTGATATTTGCCATCAGCTAGAGTTCCATCTAGAAGCAAGTTGATTGTTCCACCTTGTTCTGGATGTGTTATGTCTTTAAAATCTAATGCCCAAAGACGACTTCTGCCGACTTGATTAGCAGGGATATCAGAGTTAAGATTGCCATCTTTAGCCGCGTCCATTCTATCGGTGGTATTAAAATAGTATCTATTAGGATTTTTGAAATCCCAGGCGCCATCTTCAGGTCTGAGAAAAGCAGTTCCAGTAGTAACCCCTGAAACTAGAGCAAAGCTTGCTTGCCTATTTACTAAGCCAAATCCAGCATCAGCACTGCGTGTTTCAGCGGCATTACCATTAACCGAGATGCGGTAGTTATCACCAAAGATCAATCCAGCTTTTTCGGCATCATTACCTGTATTAGACTTATTGCCTATATGAACAGTGAGTCCGCTATTTCCACCATCAGAATTGCCAATAACAACAGTTTTATCCTGAGCAAGGGGATTAGCCAAAAGGTTTTCCCAGGCTCCACCTGTATTGGCAGCAGGTGATGCCCAAGACAAAATATAACTATTGCCTTTTTCTGAGCCATTGGCAATATTAGCCAAGCCACGACCATTGCCGCCAATTTCTTCTCCATTTAAGAAAATTCTTGCTTGGGTTCCCAGGCCTGTAGCTGCGTTGTAGTAAGCAGTAGGTTCTGCTAAATCACCTGCACAAAAACGCCCAAAAGCTAAGGCAGCTCCAGAAATCTGAGAATAATCCCCCACACTATTAGAGTTGTAAGAGTATATTTTTTTGATTAGATCTTCTCCAGAGAGAACCTGCAGAGTGGTTTTATCAATGACCCATTGCGATACAAAAGCGCCTATGCCTCCATGAGCGCGAGTCACACCTGAAGTATTTGGCAATTCATAGTTCATCAAGACAGTTATAGTACCATCTTTGTTATCAAAAGCTCCTAAACCATCGGGAATACCAACCATCGCATAACCGCCGACTTTATCGCCGGTAGTCAAAATAGATGTAAATTGAACTAGATCAGAAGTAGGGGTCAGGTAAGGTGTTTGGCTGCTGCTAGGGCCAGTTCCGGCTAAAGCTGGTAATGAAAATAGAATTGCTGAGGTAGTTGTGACTAGGTTAAATAATCTGCAAGATTGAGATTTAAACATATCCAGAAAACTCCATAGAAAAAATGCACAATACTAAAACTAACTTTACTTGCTTGAAATTAAGATAACTTTATGGTTTGGTTAATAATAGGTTAAGATAGCAAATATAGTACTTGATGTATTTATACCAATTTAGTACTTGTTTTTTGCTTAATTATTTTTAACAAAACGCTAAGCAGTGATATTTTTGGTAAGTTATTAAAAAGTTGAACAAATTAAAGCACGATAATTTAATGAATTTACGTCTTCGTCCCCTTATATCTTTGCTATTGGTTTTAGTTAGTGGATTGCTGATTAACTGTACCAGTGTAACTGCTGCTCAGATTCCAGATAGCTATAGTCCAAGTAAAATCGAACAGATCCAGCTTTTAGCAGATCCGCTTAAAGCATATGGAGAGCAGTTAAAAAAACTTGGTGGGCTAATTGACAAAAAAAATGGGTTGATACCAGAACTTTGATTCACGGTCCGCTAGGCCGTTTGCGCCAGGATCTTAGAAACATTTCTGATAATCTTTTACCCCAAGATCAAGTCAAAGCAAAGGCTCTAGCTAAAGATATTTTTGCTCATTTTGAAAAAATTGATGCTGCAGCCAAAGCTCGCAATGCTAATGCTGCGGTTGAGCAGTTTCAAGGTGCCTTAAAAGACTTCAATGACTATTTCAATCTGCTACCTAGTTAAACTCTATCAGTAAAAAAATTTGAGAGAATGGAGATGATTTATTGCATCTTTCCATTCTCTTTTTTTATCTATGCTCAGAATCGGTATTGTCGGTGGAGGGGTTGTTGGGGCAACTATTGCCTATGAGCTCAGCGCCATTAACAAAGATCTCAATATAACTCTCTATGAAACAAATCAAGCAATTGAGGGTGCAACTTGGGCAGCTCTAGGTGTTTTAGTCGGCATCAGTAGCCAGAAAAAAAGTGGCAGAGCTTGGCAATTGCGTCAAGAAAGTATTCTCCGTTATCCAAGCTTACTCAATGAGCTAGAGTCAATCACTGGTAGTCCTATCCCCCATAATTGCCAAGGACTGGTTCATCTTTGTTTTACAAATGAAGCTCTAGCTAAATGGCAAGATCTTAAAAAATATAGAGAAAATTGGACCTTGGAAATCTGGAATGTGCCAGAACTCTCTCAAAGGTGTCCAGAAATTGTCAATAAAGATATAGTTGGCGCTATTTATTCCCCCAGTGATTGGCAGATCAATCCTATTGAATTAACTCAAGCTCTCTGGAAGGCTCTAACCATCAAGGGAGTTGATCTGAGATTGGGACAAAAAGTCTCTCAAGTCATTATGTCTCAGGATGCTCAATCTTGCAGAGGAGTTATGGTAAACAATGAGTTTGAAGCATTAGATTATATAGTGATAGCAGCTGGAATTGGCTCTCCAAAGCTTACAAATAAAGTACAAATAGAGCCAGTAATTGGCCAGGCTCTCCATCTACGTTTGCAAAAAGATAAACATAAAGATTTCTATCCAGTGATCACAGGCAAAGATGTCCATATAATTCCCCAATCTTTGGGAGAATACTGGGTAGGCGCTACAGTTGAATTTGGCCAAAGCGATCCTCAAGCTTTGCAATCCGTTTTAGATTGTGCTATTGCTTTTTGTCCAACCCTTTCTCAAGCAAGTATTGTTGGCAGCTGGCAGGGAGAAAGGCCTCGCCCAGTGGAAATGTCTGCTCCAGTTATTGAACAAGTGGCAACCAACATTATTTTAGCTACAGGACATTATCGCAATGGAGTTCTTCTAGCACCTGCTACGGCCTTAAAAGTGAAAAATATGATCTTTAAATAACTAGAAAAATCTTTATCCTTAACCTTATCTTTACCTATTTGGTCAATTTTTAGCATAAAATCTTGTCAGTTGACATTTAAGTAACTAAAAGTTAAAGAGTTTTATGCTAATCAAGAAAAAATCAATCGCTATTACCTTAGCTACAGTTGCTCTAGGTGTAGCCTCAGTAACTAGCCAAAAATCTGTTCCCAATGCTTTTGCTGATTCACCAGTTCCTCTAAAAACCAGAGTTCAGCTTACTGGTGCTGGAGCTACCTTTCCTGCTCCGCTTTACCAGAACTGGTTTGTGATGCTTAATCGCAAAGTACCCAATCTACAAGTTAACTATCAAGGAACTGGTAGTGGTGCTGGGGCTGAACAGTTTATTAAAGGAACTGTTGATTTTGCTGGTAGCGATGTGGCGATGAAAGATGAAGAAATCGCCAAAGTTTCCAAAGGTGGAGTCTTGATGTTGCCAGTAACCGCTGGTGAAATCGTCCTAGCTTATGAGATTCCTGGAGTAGCTAAGCTGCGTCTTTCTCAAGCAACCTATGTCGATATTTTCTTGGGCAAGATTACCAACTGGAACGATCCTAAGATTGCTAAGGACAACCCTGGAGTTAAGTTTCCTGATTTACCAATTACCGTAGTTCATAGATCTGATGGCAGTGGAACTACTGCTGTTTTTACTCAAAATCTCAGTGAAATGAGTCCTGAATGGAAAACAAAAGTAGGATCTGGCAAGAGTGTACAATGGCCAGGTGGTAAATTTGTTGGCTCTAAAGGCAATGATGGAATTACCGCTACTCTCAAAAGAACCCCTGGATCTATTGGTTATGTAGAGTATGGCTATGCCAAGACCAACAAAGTCAGCATGGCGATCTTAGGTAACAAAGCCGGCAAATTTATTGAAGCCAATGAAAAAATTGGTTCTCAAACTCTAGCCAAGGTAAATCTTCCAGCTAACTTGAGAGCTTTTATTCTCAATCCCTCAGATCCAGGTTCTTATCCTTTTGTTACCTATACTTGGCTATTGGTTCACAAGCAGTATGATAGTCCAGATAAAGCTGTAGCAATCAAGGCGATGATTGATTATGCAATCAATGAAGGACAATCTCAGAGCTCTGCATTGGGTTATATTCCCATACCCAAAGTAGTCAAACAAAAAATAGCTGACGCAGCTAACGCGATTAATCCTTCTAGTCCTGCTTACAAAATCACTGTAAAATAGAGTAAGTAAGAGCATTATTAAATTATGACTTCCTCAATCCCCCCAGCTAATATGGGTAAAAGATCTAGCTCTGAAAAGGGTTTAGATCGGGTATTCTTTGGTTTAACACGCGCCTTCGCTATTGGTATCGGTTTGATTCTCTTACTAATAGCGCTGGTGATTTTATTTAGAGCATTACCTGCTATTGCCAAATTCGGACTGGGTTTTCTTTTTTCTGGTCAGTGGAACCCAGTCAATGACGTCTATGGAGCTTGGCCTTTAATTTACGGCACAATAGTTAGCTCTCTAGTTGCTTTGGTTATTGCAATTCCTTTAGGCTTGGGCTGTGCTATTTTCCTGAGCGAAAATTTCATTCCCAAAAATTTACGCACAGTACTTACATTTCTAGTTGAACTATTAGCAGCAGTGCCTAGTGTTGTCTACGGATTATGGGGAATTTATGTCTTGATTCCTTTTTTAGACCCAATTGCCCAATGGCTTAACAAGAATTTTGGTTGGTTTCCTCTTTTTAATACACCAGCGAGTCAAGCTGGCGGTATGCTCCCTGCTGGAGTAATCTTGGCAATTATGATTTTGCCAATTATCACAGCTATTTCTCGCGACTCTCTAGCTTCTTTACCCCCTGATTTAAGACAAGCTTCCTTTGGCTTGGGTTCTACTAGATGGGAAACAATTTTTAGAGTTTTGATTCCAGCGGCTTTTAGTGGCATTGTTGGTAGCATTATGTTGGCATTGGGAAGGGCTATGGGTGAGACTATGGCCGTCACTATGGTCATCGGTAACAGTAATACTGTAAGCTCTTCTATTCTTGCTCCTGCTTATACTATATCTTCTAGACTAGCTAATGAATTTGCTGAAGCTAGTGGTATGCAGGTTTCAGCTTTAATGTATGCTGGTTTGGTGCTCATGTTGCTCACCTTAGTCGTAAACATACTAGCTGACATGATTGTTAATCGGGTTAAGGCTAAATACAATTAAAATTTTATGACTGGAAATAATTTAGCTCTAAATCTCAAAAAGCGGCCAGGCAGCCCCAGATCTATTTTTGGTCTGTTGATGACTTTTTTATCGGGTTTATGCCTTTTTCTGACTATTATTCCGCTTTTTCTAGTCCTTGCTTTAGTGTTGATTAAAGGTGGATCTCACTTGGGTCCTCATCTTTTTACTCAGCTTCCACCACCTCCTGGACTAGCAGAGGGTGGATTGGGTAATGCCATTTTGGGTACTATAATCGTTGTGCTGATTGCTGTGGCTATGGCAGTTCCTATAGGAGTTTTGGCAGCGGTGTATCTTTCTGAATTTAGCGGCGATAATAAAATTGCCAAAGCCGTTCGTTTTTGCACAAACGTATTGAGTGGGGTACCCTCAATCATCGCAGGCATATTTGCCTATGGTTTGATTATCGAATCTAAAATATTAGGCTTCTCAGCCTTGGCAGCTGGCGTGGCATTAGCTGTATTAATGCTTCCCACGATAATTAAAACTACAGATGAGGCCTTAAAAATTGTCCCTCAAGATGTTCGTTGGGCAGCTTTCGGTGTAGGGGCTTATAACTACCAGACCGTTCTTAAAATTGTCCTGCCCGCGGCTGTTCCGGCTATTTTAACAGGCATTACTCTAGCAATAGCTAGAGCTGCAGGTGAAACAGCGCCGATGATTTTTACTGCCCTCAATTCAAATTTCTGGCCAGATGGAATCACCAAGCCTATTTCAACCTTAGCTGTCTCGGTTTACAATTTTGCCACAGTTCCCTATGAAGCCCAAAATCAACTTGCCTGGGCAGGTTCACTAATCTTGGTCTTTTTGGTCTTGCTCACTAGTGTTCTAGCACGCCTAGCTACTCGTCAAAAAACCTATTAAAGGAGGTTACTATATGCTGGAGAGCAATCCGGTTTTAAAAGCTGAAAACGTCAATATTTTCTACGGTACTTATCGTGCCGTGCGAGATGTTTACCTAGATATTCCTAAAAATAAAATTACTGCCTTTATTGGTCCTTCTGGCTGTGGAAAGAGCACTATTTTGCGCTGTTTCAATCGGCTCAATGATTTAATTGAGAGCTTTCGCGTCACTGGAGTTGTTTCTTATCATGGAGCTAATCTCTATGGAAAAGATATCGATCCAATTGAGGTCAGAAAGAGAATTGGCATGGTCTTTCAAAAGCCAAACCCTTTTCCTAAATCTATCTATGACAATGTGGCTTATGGAGCTCGTGTCAATGGTTATCAAGGAAATTTAGACGAATTGGTAGAACAGTCCCTAAGAAGAGCTGCCCTCTGGGATGAGGTAAAAGATAAACTCCAAGCCAGTGGATTTTCCCTTTCTGGCGGACAACAACAGAGACTATGTATTGCCCGTACTGTTGCCGCACAGCCTGAAGTTGTCTTGATGGATGAGCCTTGTTCCGCTTTAGATCCCATCTCTACAGTAAAAGTTGAAGAGCTTATGCGAGAACTCAAGCAAAATTACACCATCATCATTGTTACTCACAACATGCAGCAGGCAACCAGGGTGGCTGACTATACGGCTTTTTTCAATGCTGAAGTCACTCAAGAAAAAGGCGGTAAGATTGGTTATTTAGCTGAGTTTAATGATACCGAGGTTATTTTTAGTAATCCCAAGGAACAAGTAACTCAAGATTATGTATCAGGACGCTTTGGTTAAGGAGAGAAACTGTAATGAATATCAAAAAACAATCTCAAGATAGCATACCGGTCCTAGAAACAGAAGGACTCAATGTCTACTATGGTTCTCACTTAGCTGTTCGGCAGGTAAATTTAGAAATTTTACCCAATCAAGCAGTAGCTTTTATTGGCCCATCTGGCTGTGGAAAAAGTACTGTTCTACGCTGCTTTAACCGCATGAACGACTTGGTACCTAGTGCCAAAATTGAGGGTAAAGTTCTCTTTGATGGCAAAGATATCTACCAAAGTAAAGTAGATCCTGTTCTATTGCGTACTAGGATTGGTATGGTTTTTCAAAAGCCCAATCCTTTCCCTAAATCCATTTATGAGAACATTTCTTTTGGTGCCAAGATCAATGGTTACAAGGGAAATATGGATGAGCTAGTAGAAGATGCTCTAAAAAAAGCCTCTCTCTGGGACGATGTCAAAGACAAGCTCAGGCAAAGTGGACTTGCCCTCTCAGGTGGACAACAGCAGCGTCTTTGCATTGCCAGAGCTGTTGCTATTCAGCCAGAGGTTATCCTGATGGATGAGCCTTGCGCAGCGCTTGATCCTATCTCTACTCTCAAAATAGAAGAGCTAATCCATGAGCTCAAAAATCAATACACAATTGTGATGGTGACCCATAATATGCAGCAGGCTTTGAGAGTATCTGATAAAACAGCTTTTTTCAATGCTGAATCTACTGGTAAGGGAGCCAAGGTAGGCTACTTAGTGGAGTATAATGATACGAAAAATATTTTCCATAATCCCCAAGAGCAAGCAACCAATGATTATATCAGTGGTCGCTTTGGTTAGATATTATGAACTAGTTTGTCGGCATTTTGGTCATCAAAAAAATCACCCCAGCGGCCATTAAAGCTATTGATAAAGTCCATAGAGCCACTTGTGTCATTTGACCTTTTTGTTCAATTCTCATAATTATTCTTGATCCTCATTAGTAATTTGTTGTTATACCCTCAATCCTATTGTTTAAATCAAATAGAATTATGAGAAAAGTTAATATTGTTTAATAATCTTTAAGTAACTTAATGAATTTTTGTTAATCTATTTCTCTGCGCCCCTCAAGCGCTCTAGTGAGGGTAACTTCATCTGCATACTCCAAGTCCCCTCCCATAGGCAAACCAAAGGCTATTCTAGTGACTTTGGTAAAAGGTTTTAATAGCTGTCCTATATAGAGAGTGGTGGTTTCTCCCTCTATGCTGTGGCTAATGGCCATAATTACCTCTTTAGTTTTATCCCCTGCTACTCTCTGGAGCAGGGCTTGAACATTGAGTTGTTCTGGTCCGATACCATCCATAGGAGAAATTACCCCGCCCAAAACATGGTACAGCCCTTTGTATTCTCTGGTTTTTTCCAAAGCGATCACATCTCTAGGATCTACTACCACACAAATAGTTTCTTTATCACGCTCACTATTGCGGCAGATATTACAAACCGGTTCTGCTGAAAGTTGAAAACAGACTCTGCACAGACCTACTTGCTTTTTGGCTTCTATTAAAGCTTTAGCCAGAGACTGCACCTCCTCATCTGAGCGCTTAAGCAGGTGGAGGGCTAATCTTTGGGCTGTTTTGGGTCCTACTCCGGGAAGGCGTTGCAGTTGTTCTATTAATCTAGCAAGTGGTGGGGTAAAAATGGCGAGTTAACTCCTTGATTTTATAGTTTTTATATTTTGAGTGTTTTTAGTACCAATACTTAAAATAGAGATAAACTGGGCCAAATACTAAAACTGCAGTAATTATAAAGTCAGTGATAAACTTTTTCATATTTTGATTTTTTGGTAAAACTATATTCTATTGAGCTGTTTTTTGAGAATTCGCCAATGGGGCAGATGCTTATTCATCAAACCTACAAAACCTTTTCCGTGATTGGGTTCCAACAAATGAACCATCTCATGAACTATAACATATTCTAGGCAGCGGGGATCTTGTTTAGCCAATTCTAGATTTAGCCAAATTCTATGCTCTCGGTAATTACAACTACCCCAGCGGGTTTTCATCAATCTGATTCCCCATTGCTTAACCTGCACGTTTAAAATAGGCTCCCACTGTTTGATATAAACTGGTATTGAATATTCTAGATATTTTCTATACCAACTCATTAACAAGCTTCTGCGTTTATCGATATTACTACTAGGAGCAAGATAAAGATCTAAATAGCAGTCATCCCTGATTTCAACCTTTGCCTTACAATCTAGCTCAATTATATTAAGCAAATAAGATCTTCCTTGGAAATAGTGAATCTCTCCTGAAACAAAGAGCTCTTCAGGCTTTGGCAATCTATTATGATGCTTGTTTATCCAGTTTAATTTACTCAAAATGAACTGTCTGAGTATTTCATCACTGACGTAGGAAGGAGCAGAAATTCTCACCCTACCTTCGCTACGATGCACAACTAGGCGGATGTTTTTAATGCTCTTTTTAGTGATTTCAATCACTATATCGTCAATGATGATTTGGTAGTTTGTCAGTTGCACTTAATAAGTAAGTAGATTTTTAAAAACATTAACTTAAAGGAAAAATTCAAAATTATCAAGGGAGAACAAAATAAAGATCATTAGAGTCAAGCTCCTACTAGGTTATGCTAGTAAATAAAGATAACTTAGTTAAGACAATACATGGATTTAGTATCTCTTCAAGCTTTATTAGGTAATTTGTCCTTTGCTGTTCTTTTTGGGGCATTACTAGTCTATTGGGTGAATCTAGCTTTTCCTAATTTTAACTATCTCAACACAGTAGGAACAATATTGATAGCCATAGCCAATCTATCTATTGCTGCTCTTTTAGGTTCTAGATGGATAGAAGCTGGTTATTTTCCAATTAGTAATCTTTATGAGTCCCTCTTTTTTCTAGCTTGGGGAATCACCTTGGTGCATTTATTTGCCGAAAAAATGACTCGCTCTCGTCTTGTCGGTGTATTTACTAGTCCTATTTTATTAGGAATCAGCGCCTTTGCCACTTTGACTTTACCTGCTGATATGCAGATATCTGAGCCATTGGTGCCCGCTCTTAAATCTAACTGGCTGATGATGCATGTTAGCGTGATGATGCTCTCTTATTCAGCTTTATTAGTGGGCTCTCTAGTGGCAATCGCTTTTTTGTTGATCACTTGGGGGCAGAAGGTTGAGCTCAGAGGAAGTTCAGTTGGTTCTGGTTCCTACCGCTTAGGTCAAAGAAATGTAGATGACACTCTAACTTTAGAAAAATTGACCCTAGCTGATACTCTTGATAACATCAGTTATCGAATCATTGGTTTGGGATTTCCTCTATTGACTATTGGCATTATTGCCGGCGCTGTATGGGCCAATGAAGCATGGGGCTCTTACTGGAGCTGGGATCCTAAAGAAACTTGGGCTTTGATAACCTGGCTGGTCTATGCTGCTTATCTGCATTCTCGAATTTCTCGAGGTTGGCAAGGCCGCAAACCTGCCCTGTTAGCTTCAGCCGGTTTTTTAGTGGTTTGGGTCTGTTATCTGGGGGTAAATCTTTTGGGTAAGGGACTTCATTCCTATGGTTGGTTCCTTTAGTAATTAATAATGCCAAGATTGCATGCCAGTTGGATATTAGAGCAAGATTGCCTTTGGATCTGGGCTCAACAGTGGAAAAGCCCTGTTGAGCACGGGAATCTTCATCCTTTTTGCCTGAGTGATTCTGAATTGATTAGCCTGTTAGAAACTCAGTATCACTTAGACGGTATTACAGATTCTGCTGCAACTTTTGCTCTGTCTTTGCCAAGTTATCATCCAGCAAAAGGGAAAAAGCCTCTGCCGCTATTGGAATTTCAAAATATTTCACCATGTACTTTAGAGCAATGGCAAGTCCCTGGTGTTTTGCTGCCGCTTAACCAACTGGCTAAATTTTTAGAGCAGATCCCCTTAGGCTTAATAGAAGAATCACAACAAATTAGTCAAGATCTGAGGTTTTGGGCTTATATATATCGCTGGTGTCAAAATCTAATTGATCGCCAGAAGTTTCTGCCAGCTCTGCAAGATGGCCGGGCAATCTGGTATCCCCTACTGGATAATCTTAAAGATCAGATAATTTTGGCCAAACTCATTGCCCGGATACCCCAGGTTTGTTATGCCAGAGGTGAGACCTCTGTTGAAGAGATAGTCTGCTCTTTTGTGCGTTTACTTGTTGATCAATTACAAAGGCAGAGCTTAAAAAACTTTAACTATCGAGCTCAGCGCTCATGGTTGCAAAACTATTTTAAAGCATTAAACCAAAGAGATTCAGAGGTCAAATTAGAGATTAAATCACTCCAAAGATTGGACAATGCGCTTGATAACTGGCGCTTGCCTATAGAAGATTATCTTTTAACCGCTGATAATCTTCAGCTTGCCTATAATCAGTTTCATCTATGTCTAATTTTGAGTCCTCCAAAGGGCTCAGATTACTCAGATTGGTCACTTCAATATGGACTGCAAGCTCTTGATGATCAAGATTTTATTGTTGATGCCAAGACGATATGGTCTTGTTCGGCCGCTCAATTATCTCTAAAAGGACGGACAATCAACTATCCTCAAGAAACTCTGCTCAAGGGGCTAGCTATAGCCGCCAAAATCTATCAACCTATTAAAGATAGTCTTCAAGAGAGCCTGCCAACCCATTGCTTGCTAAACCCTATCGAAGCCTATCAATTGATCAAAGAAGTAGCCTGGCAATTGCAAGATATGGGACTTGGCATAGTTCTTCCAGATGGACTTTCTCCTGGAGAAAATGAAAAACGTCTAGGCTTAAAAGTACAAGCTCAGATCAAACCAATTAAAGGGCAAAGGCTCAACCTACACAGTTTACTTAATTTCGATCTGCAGCTTTCAGTTGGAGATCATAGTCTCTCTAGAGCTGATTTTGAAAAATTACTTAGCCAAAGATCTCCATTGGTTGAGGTCAAAGGGCAGTGGATTGCCTTGCAGATTGCCGATGTGCGCGCAGCCCAAGCCATTCTCGATGGTTCATATGAAAAAACTAATCTCACAGTTGAATATGCTCTCAGAGCAGCTCTTGGTGAGCCAGCTCAAATTGCTAAATTGCCGATTGTTGATTTTAGTGCTTCTGGCAAGCTAGAAAATCTACTCAATCATTTGTTGGATAATCAAGCAATTGAATCTATTAGCAAACCAGAAGGCTTTCAAGGAGATCTGCGACCTTACCAAGCCAAAGGAGTAGGCTGGCTAGCTTTTCTGGAGCAATGGGGCCTTGGCGCTTGTCTGGCTGATGATATGGGTCTTGGCAAAACTGCGCAACTGATTGGATTTTTATTACACCTTAAAGCAAATGGGGCTCTTGATTTACCGGTGTTGATTATTTGTCCAACTTCAGTTCTAACTAACTGGGAAAGAGAAATTAAAAAATTTGCTCCTTGTTTTGAGACTTTAATCCATCATGGCGAAAATCGAGCTAAGGGAAGCAATTTTGCTCAAAATATAGAGGGCTATGATCTAATCATTACTAGTTATTCTCTGATTCAAAGAGATCTGTACATACTAGAAAAAGTACAATGGCAAGGCATAGTTCTAGATGAAGCTCAAAATATTAAAAATCCCCAATCAAAGGTATCTTTAGCTGTTCGTAAGCTCAATAGTGTCTTTAAGGTAGCCTTGACTGGTACTCCCATAGAAAATAGATTGTCTGAATTATGGTCTATTTTTGAATTTCTCAATCCTGGCTTTCTAGGAACTTCTGCTTTTTTCTCTAGACGTTTTGCCCTGCCCATTGAAAAAGGAGGCGATCAAGATGCCTTAAATATATTGCGCTCTCTGGTGCGCCCTTTTATTTTACGTAGGCTAAAGAGTGACAAAACAATCATTGTAGATCTACCAAATAAACAAGAGATGAATGTCTTTTGTAGTCTTTCTAGTGAACAGGCCGATCTCTACCAAAAGCTTGTCGATAATTCTCTGGTAAAAATTGAAGAAAGTAAAGGTATTGAACGCCACGGCTTGATCCTCACTTTATTGGTACAGCTTAAGCAGCTCTGTAATCATCCAGCTCTATTGTTAAAAGAGGAAAAAATTAACAAACCAGAGCGCTCAGGTAAATTATTGCGCCTAGAAGAAATGCTAGAGGAGCTGATTTTAGAAGGAGATAGGGCATTGATTTTTACTCAATTTGCCCAGTGGGGTAAGTTGCTATTGCCTTATCTGGCTAAACGTCTTGAGAGAGAAATTTCTTTTCTCTATGGTGGAAGTACCAGGCAGCAGCGCAGTGAAATTGTAGATCGTTTTCAACAAGATCCCAATGGGCCTCCTATTCTAATTCTTTCACTTAAAGCTGGAGGAACGGGACTCAATTTAACCCGCGCTAATCATGTATTTCATATAGATCGCTGGTGGAATCCAGCAGTTGAGAACCAAGCGACTGATAGGGCCTTTCGCATTGGACAACAACAAAATGTCCAGGTTCATAAGTTTATCTGCCTGGGAACCTTGGAAGAGAGAATCAATGACATTCTAGAAAGTAAACAACAGCTGGCACAGCAAACAGTAGATGCTGGAGAGCAGTGGTTAGCTGATTTAGATAGCCACGCTCTGCGCAATCTATTGCTACTAGATCGCGATGCTGTAATTGATCAGTAGAGTTAATCTCGCTCGGTGCGAACCCATTTTTGCTCCCGACGTAGCAAAAAAGATAGATAAATAGGAATTTTCCAGATTATGTAAAAAGGAATGCTCAACAAGGTAGTCAGAGGAATTTCCTCTCTGGCAAATTTAGCCCAACTCAACAAAATACTACTGACAATGAACAGTCCTGCTAACGCTAGGATCAATAAAGGAACAAAAGAAGCAATCCCTAAAAGCCAAGCTCCTAAACTGAGGGCAGTTAAAGAAAGCCAAAGTAGTACCAATAGAGATAGGGGAGGTATGGCTAAATCTAGACCAAAAGCTAATAATTTTATACTTTTTTGCTTTAGCGCTGCTTTGAGAATAGGGGGCACCTGAGTAAGCAGGGTATTGAGATGTCCCTGTTCCCATCTGGTTCTTTGGGTTTTGGCCGCGGCGGATTCTTGGGGTAAAACGCTGAGCACTGTTCCGTCGCAATAGTAGAGACTAGGATAACCCAATAAAGTTAGATCAATTCCCAACTGCATATCCTCTACTAGATTGCCACTATTGAGAGATACTTTTTTGAGCATCTCAAAGGGAAAGGCCATCCCTGTACCCTGCAAAGGACAGGGAAAAGAAAGTTTACTCATTCCAAGCATCCTAACCCTATTTTTTACCAAAAAAGCTAGAGCTGAAATTAAATCTTTAGCAGAGGGCTCACTAGGTCTTTCCATCAGATAAGTAGTCTGGACAGGAGAGTTTTTGAAGTAGGCTAATTGAGCTATATTTTCAACAGTTGAAGATGGAGTTATCTGGCAGTCGGCATCAACTAAGACAACAACATCAGGCTTGCTTTGTTCTAGATATTGCAAGCCATAATCAAGGGCGAAACCCTTTCCTTTTTGGGTTTGACTGTCTCTTTCAATCACGCTAACTCCTGTTGCTCTGGCGATCTGGGCAGTCTGGTCACTGCAGTTGTCAGCAACTACTAAAATATCTTGAGGTTGCTTTACCTGATCAATCAGATTGAGTAGAGTTTTTTCTATGCCAAGGGCTTCATTATGAGCCGGTATTAATATTTTGGTATGCAGATTGGGATTAGCTTTATATTCCAGTTTGGGAGTTTTGAGAAAAAGTGCTGAGAGAGTTTCTATCAAAAGAAATAATGAGGGCAAGATGACTATTAAAGCCAATATTACGAGTAACAAATTAAAAAAAATATACATATTTTAAGAATGCCGTGTTTTTTATATATAAAAGATTATTTCAGATTTTTTTTCT
>CAISPN010000058.1 GCA_903887375.1 uncultured cyanobacterium | reverse complement strand
TGTGTACGCATGATCTGCTTGGTTTCAATATATTCCCTCGTTTCCAAGGGATTTAAACCTGTGAGCTTGCGGCAAAAATCTATCAATTTTTTGTTTCAATATATTCCCTCGTTTCCAAGGGATTTAAACAAGGCTGCTCCATCAGCACTTTCAGTGCTAATCGTTTCAATATATTCCCTCGTTTCCAAGGGATTTAAACACCCGGTTTCTATCTGTGTACGCATGATCTGCTTGGTTTCAATATATTCCCTCGTTTCCAAGGGATTTAAACCAATAGAAGGGCAGCCGCAAGAATATCAAATCACGGTTTCAATATATTCCCTCGTTTCCAAGGGATTTAAACATGTTTGAGTGGAGGGACTAAGTTCCGATCCCCCCCGGTTTCAATATATTCCCTCGTTTCCAAGGGATTTAAACTCGTCACGTCAAATCCATTGCTAGCGGTGATCGTGTTTCAATATATTCCCTCGTTTCCAAGGGATTTAAACCCGATAATTTGCTTTAAAAAAAGCAGCCACCTTTTGTTTCAATATATTCCCTCGTTTCCAAGGGATTTAAACTATATACGAATAGCTGATGGATTTTCCCTATATCGTTTCAATATATTCCCTCGTTTCCAAGGGATTTAAACTATAAAAGCATTATTGGCAAAAGTTAATTTACCGTAGTTTCAATATATTCCCTCGTTTCCAAGGGATTTAAACTGTGGCCCAACCGATTTGCTTGGGACTGCCTTCTAAGGCGTTTCAATATATTCCCTCGTTTCCAAGGGATTTAAACTGCGGTCAGCTGATTGACTTACTATATATTCTTTTCAAGGTGCAATTGCGCGAAAGCCTCCTAACCTTAATATAATCGAGATCATTCATATACACTAAAATCCATCTAATTCATTGCCTGTAATAAGCGCGAATGTTTTTAGTCATTCAAAGTCTGAAACTGATGCCTTGGTCATCCTTGAGACTTGAACCCTGCATGTACTAAATTTAACAGCTATTTACTCGCGCACAATACCCCCAGACCAAAGTTTTTTCCATAACCAATAGAGACTGTTCCTTTAACTTGTAATTCACTTTTGAGCAGAACCTTGTAGCCGGTAGGAACAGGAGGACTAGTTTCTTTGGACATACCCCCACTAAAACGTTTAATTACCCAATTCCAATAATTAGGCCATTCTTCAACTTGGCAACTAGCAACTAAAGTTTCATAATCAAAAGCTCCTAATACTCCATTTACCTCTTGATAAGTTATTCCTTCAGTTACTTTTCTACAGCGACGTAAAAAACATTTCAGGACTTGATGTTCGGGTCCATTTTTAACAAATTTTGTCCCTGCCAACAATCGAAAACCCGTATTACGAATTCTCCCGCCTCGACTATATTTTAATGACGGATAAAATGATAGAAAAAAGGGAGATTGGCTTACCCACTCTGTAGTTAATTCAAAACAAGATTGAAATGCTTGTTCTACAAATAAATTTACATTCCCACTATTACTGTATAGACATCGAACAGAATCAATAACTTCTAAATCAGCATCATTAAAACCTTCTTCATAATATAAAGAAAATTTACTGAAGTGCATATCTTCATAAATGGGTGAAATAACTATATGTCCATTTCGAAATTTCTCAATTATGGGAGATTTTTTAACTAGTGTTTTATGGAGTTTATCGCACCAGTACATCGCATCTTTGGCTGGTAGTGGATAATTTAACTCAGTTGCTAGTATAACCGAATCAACAGAATTAGACTTTTCTGCTCGTTCAAATTGGAATGATTGGTTAAGCTTATAGTTAGCTATATAGAAGCCCGGCATTCCAGACCTTAATTCAGCATTGCGAACTCCAGGTGAAATATAAAGAGATTCAATAAAATCTGGATCGATTAATTGTACCTGTTTATCGCCGTCTTCATGGGGATAACAATTAAACTCCACATGATTGAGATTAACTTGCCAAATAGCCCGATGCTCTGAACGACCTAAATAATGAATATTTTGCATTGCTAATTGCAAAAGTACTAATTCAGCTTCAGATAAATCGACGTCCCATTGTACTAAAAAGGTAGCATCGTTAGGAGCATAAGCGTAGTATGGCTCTACATTTAGTTTGCCGCTTTTGTATAGATTTGAGTCCTTAGATTGATCTTTTCGATAATTCTGAAGTCCAACATATTCTCCTTGAGGAATGTAATAAATCGGTTTGACACCTGCTAGTTTTTGTAGGACTAACTTAAAAGCTGGTGTATCCCCAAAGCCAGCTATAAAGGCTCCAGAAATCATGGCACGCAAAAGCCTTGTAGAAGAAGGAACCGTTTCAATCGCTCCCTCAATATGTGCCCTCGTCCAAGGACAAGCACCATAAGTGTGGTTAATTAGATCAATTGCAACTGTCAGCATTCTCCAATCTCCTTAAGTGTTTTCAGGAGATTCTGATTGTCTCGTTTTATCAGTTTTGGTCTTACCATCTTTTTCTTTTTCTTTTAAGGTGACCCTGACTTCTTGTACTGTTCCAATAATACCTAATTTTTTGCACTCGTTAAGTGCTTTTTCTACTTCTTCTTTGGCATCTACGGCTTTTTCTACTATAGTTTTGCCAATTCTCAACTCTTTATTAACTTCTACGTTTATCGGTTTAAGATTGCAGTCTGTACGATGTATGGGGACTGTTTCAATGAACGACAATATCTCATAAATAGCCAAAGCTTTTAGTAGTTGTTTACCTTCTTGGGGAATGGGGTAAGATTCAATTTGCAAATCAGAAATTTGAAATGAACCCTGCACATAATCACATACATAGCGAGTAGTTGAATGAGGAATCATTCCTACTCCTAACTCAGAAGCTTTATTAGCGTCATCAAAATCATGTAAATCCAAGGTTTCAGCACTTTTCCATACTGAATCCATAGATACTCCACCGACAAAGGCTGTTTCAACATTCACCGCAACTAACAAACCCGTAATAGATTTAGAAACTTTATATTTACCTCCCTCTAATTGCGAAAACCAAACGCCATGTAAAAGACTCATGGGGCAGTATTTGAGTAGAGTTGCATGTAATCCTTTAGCCACAATTTCAGCTTCAATTTCTTTGCCAAATCTTTTTCCATTGAGCATGGCATCTTTATTTTTAAGGAGATAACCAGAAGCTATTCTGTGAGGTAAGGTCAGAGAAGTAGCACGATAAGTTCCAGTCTGATCTACCATTCGGATATAGGGTAGTTCATCAAATATTGGCTCATGTTTTCCTGGTAGTTGAATTGTCCCTTCCAACATATTAGAGACTGAGGCAAAAGAGTCCATAATCATACAAGATTTTTCTCTTTGTCGAAATAATAGTCTGCCCACATTTGGAAAAATAGTTGGATTAAAAGCACCATTAACTGTAAATTCGACTTCAAGAGAAGTGTTGGCTGTTGTTATATGAGAGATATCGAACTTCATAAATAGATCCTAATGTTCTGGTTATGGTGTTGAATTGATAGAGCTTAGAAGTTAACCTGTATTGTTAACCATCTCAGATAAATCAGCAGGCGTAGAAATTTCTGTAGACATTTGAGTGAAAAATCTCTGAAAAATTTTCTTTTTATTTTCTGGACTAATAGGAAAGGCTAAAGCTGCAGCACAGCGAAAATTATTAACCGAAGATTGAGAATTAAAAACAGCTCGAAGATTAATTCCTTGACCCATTAAACGTGAAATAATAAACTTAAGATCTCCCCCATGAGCAATAGCATCTATGGGAAGATTTTTATGAGAAAATTTTTCAATATAAATTAACCCTAAACGATAAGCTGGAGGTAATTTTAAAAACGCTACTTCAATATCTTCAAACTCAGGAAGCTGATTCGTTTTAACATCAAAATTAATTAAACTCAACCCCCATAGCCATCGTTCAAACTGACTATCATCAAAACTATTCTCACCTATTATAAAAGCGTTAATATCTTTAAATGGAGCATAGCATTCTTGACCATCACCTGCTTTTAATCCCCATTGACGTTGTAGATTAACCAAAGATTGGATTACATTACCGACTACAAAAATGTCTCGATTCTCTTTTAAATGAAGTCCTAAACCACAACTTGCTATAGATAATGCCAACCTAAATTCTGGAGAATTTGATTCATTTAATAATGGTTCAAGCCATTCAAAGCGAAGAGACTTAGATGGTTCAAGCCATTCAAAGCGAAGAGACTTAGGTTGTCTAATGGGGGCTAACTTTCCTAGCGCCATCAACAATTCAGTATGACTTACCTTACCCTGAATAAATTGATTGAATATTCGCTCAAATTGATAGATTAATCCTTGAACAATTGTTGGACAATCCTCAGAACGGGCCCATAGACGAAGGCTACGTCTGTATTTATCCAGATCCGATGCTAAATCTAGTTTTTTGGCATCTATACCAACTTCAACCAACTCCAGTAGTACGGCAAAGTTAGACTGTCCTTTTCGTGGCAACATTGCATACCTGGCAAATTTACCAGTAATATTATTTTGTATTGCCCAAGACTGTATAGCTTGAATGAAGTCAGTACCATCATCAATCTGTCTAGGCAAGTAAAATTGTTCTTCACTCGCTAAAGGAGATTCAAAAAGTCTTGCTTTTAAATTGGCATAAGTTCTTGGTTCTGTCCAGAGAGGCAAAAAATATTCTTCAGTGAAGCTTTTACGTTCATCAAGTGAAATTAAATCTGTAGATGCACCTTTTGTTGCAACAGCCAGAGAATACTTTGCTAAAGTCCTGCCAATTGCTTTACCACTATCATCAGAACTTCCATTAATGGTAGAAATACTGCTACTGAATATACTTAAACCTTCTGAAGCTAGTAAAACCCAAGCTGGATTAACTGTAGAGGCGGAACTTCCTCCTGAGGCTGCATAGTCACTGCTTTGGGATAATTTAAAATCTAATTTAAAGTCTTGGGTTGGAAATAGGTGTATAGCCTTTACTTCATCACTTTCGGTAGTTTCATCATTAGCAATTCCAAAAATCACCTGTGTTAAACAAGCATACGCATTAGTGTTATGTTCTCCAGTTTCTAAGTTGAATAACGTACAAACAGCCTTGTAATAATTGACAGCAATATCCACTGAGGCTACATTTCCACCACTTCCTAAGAGAGGGGGATAATAAGCTTCTATTGACTTAGACTTCTGTTTACTGAGATCTTCCGTTAAAATCACGGTAGCATCAGCCCATTCTCTCCATTCTGGATGAGTAATACGTTTTAGACATTGGTTTATGAATTTCAGCTTTTCTTGTTCTTTTGGACGCTCAAAAGTTGTTTCTCCTACCTTATATTCGTCAATCAATTGCCAAAATTCTGGTAATAGTTCTTTAATTGCTTTGGTGCGCCAAGATTGTGAATTAATGATTTTTTCAATTGAATCCTCATAAGCTAGTTCCCCGGTTTTATTTACCTTGATTCCTGATGAATTATTCCAGGGGCTAAAAATCACTATTGCCTCATAGTTAGCTAGTATTTTTTCAACTAACTCAAGCTGGGGTGTATTGGTGATGATCCAAAAATCTGTCCCTTGCCAGTAAAATTTAGCTTCTGCATCTACATGACGATTAATTATCCGCATTAAACCTATCCCAGCAAGATAACTACCCATTGGATGATAAGCAATACCAGAAAGTTTATAAGTATAACTACCGAGTGCTTTAACTGAAGATGTAGGGAGTTTTAATGCCATCTTTTCTTGGACTTTATAGAAGATATTTATACTAATAGCACATTTTGTGGTATTTGAGTAAACTGTATTTTATTACTTAAGAAAATGTAATTTTTAAACGATGAGCCATTCATTTACTCCAGCACAAAGAACTTCAGACTATATAGAATTTTTTAAGTTGGGGACTGGTTTTGAGCCATATCCTTATCAACTTAAATTCCATCAGCGTAATCATAACTATGCAATTCATACTCTGATTGCACCTACAGGACTAGGTAAAACTGAATGTTTTACTATAGATTGGTTGTTTGGGATATGCCATGAGCGAAAGAATACACCTTCACGACTGGTTATCTCTTTGCCGATGCGAACATTAACTCATCAAACCTTTGCTAGAGTTGGTAAAATCCTTGAGCGATTGAAGTTAGACAATCAGATAACTTCTCATAAATTAGTTGGTGGGACAGGGGAAGTAATGGACCGTTCTTGGTGCAACCTGATCGATAAACCAATAATTATCATTGGTACTCAAGATCAAATTATCTCAAGACAACTTTTCAAAGGTTATGCTACTAGTCGTTGGGAATGGCCAATTCATGCCGCTTTACTAAATAATGATGTGCGTATTATTGTCGATGAAACTCAATTACAAGGAGTCGGTTATCTTTCTTCTGTTCTATTGCAAAAATTTGCCGTAGAATCAGGTCATTTTGGAAAGAGAGAATTAGTGCTTTGTAGTGCCACTCTTGACGCTAATATCCTGCAAGAGCGTAAATTAAGCTATCAAGAGATTGGCTTAGAAAATGAAGATCGTTCAAGTCATTGTGCTGCTGCTCAAAAAATCAATTTCTTAAAGCGACTACATCATCTAACTATGCCTAATCAGGATTATCTGAAACACATTGCTCAAAGCATTTTTAGAGAACATATTGAAGGAACGTTATCTCTGTGTATTGTTAATACGGTTGATGATGCGATCAATTTGATGGAATATCTTTCAGAATCTGGTCTATCTTTAAAGTTTTTACATGCTCGATTTCGCGGATATGAACGAATGACTCTCTGTGCCGATTTAGATACTTTTCGTGGAATAGTAATTGCTACCCAAGTAATTGAAGCTGGTATTGATCTAGATGCTCGAAAACTCTTTACTATGCCTTGTCCTTGGGCTTCATTTGTCCAGCGTTGTGGTAGAGCAGGACGTAATGCAACTTACAATGAGTGTGATGTTTACTTGTTGGATATTGAGGATCTAAACCCTCTTCCCTATGATATTTTGGATTTGAAAGAGTTTAGAAAACGTTTTGAGCAGTTAAGTGATGTCAATATTTCGACATTACTAAATATATCTCCCCCAAAACAATCGATCAAAGGAAAACATCTTACATTAGGTTGTCTTATAGGACTCTTTGATACTCATCCAAAAAAAGACACCAGTATTGATGATGTAAGTCAATATATCCGTGGGGAAATTGATGATAATTTATCAGTAATGTGGCGAGATTTTACTGAAACCCCCGATCCAGAGTGGCGATATCGAGAAGAAGAACTCTGTCGTATCAGTCCTAAAAAATTTTATAAATTCTATACTAAACCAGTGTGGGTTTGGAATAATGGTCAAGAATGTTGGGATTTGGTAGATAAACCAAGAAGTAATCAAATAGTTCTTTTACCCTCGTCTTTAGGTGGTTATAGTGATACTTTGGGTTTTACTGGCAATGCTGACGATTTGCCTAGTACGATTCCTGTCGATTTTATTGGGAAATCTAAAAATAATCGCCTTGTTGGAAAAACAACTTGGGTAACTTTATCTCAACATTCAAGTGATGCTCGAAATGAATTATTGAAAATTTCTGAGAATCTACATCACTTAAATCTAAAAGAATTTTGGAACTTGGTAATAGAATGTGCACAATGGCATGATCTAGGTAAAGCTCATCCCCAATTTCAAGATGCTATTAACAATGACCAAAATATCTGGGCAAAAGCTCCCTCAATGAAACCCTATCAGCGCAGTGGTTTTCGCCATGAATTAGCCAGTGCAATCGGAGCTTTATTGCATGATAAAAGTTTTTTATTTGCTTATATTGTAGCCGCACATCATGGTAAAGTTCGGGTTCATCTTGATAATTTTTACTGGTTTAAAGATGAAGAAGGATTTCGTGGTTTAAAAGAAGGAGATAAAGTTCATAGCTGTTCATTAGGAGGAGATGCTCTCAATAAGGACCTAAAAATCGATGAGTTTCTAATTAAATTTCCAGATACTAAAGATTGGAATCAATGTATAGAAAAAGAAATAGAGAGCTTGGGCGTATTTAAACTTAGCTACTTGGAAGCATTAGTACGAATTGCCGATTGGCGAGCCAGTGCGTTGAGAGAAACATAGCCATGATAGAACATATAATCTGTTTTTATGTTCTCCTATTTGCTCGAAAAGATCTTTTAAGCCAGATACTTCTGATAGTTGAGCAGGATTTTCTAAGATTTCTACTGCTTGTCCTTTTCTATAAATTTCTATTTGGTTATCTTGAGGATTAATTAACCAACCCAAAAGAAAACCGTTACTGTTGAAGTTCTCTCTAGTCGGAGATCTCTATTGACAATAGCCAATTGTTCAAATTGCTCAGGAGTAACTTATAACTTGAGTGTATCGGGTACCTCGGTAGTAAATTTCAAGTGGGAATGAATGAACCTACCCCATAACTCTCTTCAAATTGAGAGAAAAACCAAGTAGCGTTTCTTCCCCTGATAGTTAAGTAGATTTTTCTAGGAATTACAGTGTG
>CAISPN010000057.1 GCA_903887375.1 uncultured cyanobacterium | reverse complement strand
TCTTGGACCATTAGAATAGAGCGAAAACTGCGCATTTGGCAGTTGAGTGAGGTTAGCAGTTTCTTCTCCAATACCAGTTAGTGGAGAGGAAGTAAATCTCAAATATCCATTTAAACCACTACTATTAAGATCAAAAGTAAAGCTAGCAGCTTGGATGGTATTAGAGATACCTAGTAAACTTACTATGGATATTAGTGCAATAGAGGTTTGCTTAAATACTTTAGACATTAGTAGCTCCATATTATTAGATTTATTAGATTTCCACTGGCAAGAAAAGATATACCACTAGTTTGCAAATGCTATTTCCATAAAATTATCTGATGTTTATCATTATAAAATTAAAAGTTTAGAAGATGAAGATCTAAACTCAAATTTTGCTAATTCAATGCATAAAAAAATAATTCTTAAAGATACAGATAAAGCATTGACGGTTAGATTTTTTTAATTCAACTACCAATCAAAAGTACCACTTTCTCCTTTAAAGTTGCCACCAGATATTGCATTTGAATATCCTGAGAAGGAATGTAGTAAGTCGGAGGATGACTAGTTTCTATAACTCTTTTGGCTTGATTGCTAGAAGCTAGGATAATACCATTGCAGATTATCTTGATTTGCTTATTGCTATTTTCCCAACGAGCAGGTCTTGGATAGTCCCAAACAGATTCTTGTCCTGGTTTTGGGGGGATAGGTATTGGTTCCATATTATGATCTAACTATTAATTAACAAAAAAATTATGACATCACAAAGAGATTGGTATTGGCGAGGATGGCGAATCCATTATCTTTTTCAGCAACCAGAAAATCTGGACAATTGTAGTGAAACAGCTATTGTCTTGGTTCATGGTTTTGGCGCAAATGTAGGGCATTGGCGTCACAATATCTCAACATTGGCTCAACATCATTGGGTGTATGCAATAGATTTACTAGGTTTTGGCTCTTCTAGCAAGGTATTTACACAATATCAAATTACACTGTGGCAAGAGCAGCTATATGACTTTTGCCATAATTTTATCCGCAGCCCAATTGTCTTAATTGGCAATTCTCTAGGCTCATTAGTTTCTCTATCTTTAGCAGCAAAATATCCTTCAATTGTATATGGAGTAATAGTCTTAAATGTACCCGATGTGGGAAATCGCAGCAAACAGATTTCCCCTTTTATTTTTCCAGTTTTGCGAATTTTGGAAAATTTAGTAGCTAATTCTCTGCTATTGCGGCCTTTATTTTATTTTGCGCGTCGCAGTAGCACAATCAAAAGTATCACTAAATTAGCTTACTTTGATCAATCTAATGTTGATGATGAACTGGTAGATATGTTTGCCAAGGCGGCTCAAGAGCCTGGCTCAGATAAAGCATTTCTGGCACTGGTCCATTATGCTGGCGGGTCCAACTTTGCTCCACCAGTAACTCAATTATTAAAGAAAATCACCTCTCCTATCCTTTTTATCTGGGGCAAGGAGGACCGATTAGTTCCTTTTAATCAAGCTACTCGATTGCTTAAGTCAATGCCACAAATCAGACTGATTGCTCTAGAGAAAATGGGACATTGTCCCCATGATGAAAATCCTTCCCTACTCAACAGTATATTTTTAGAATGGCTGGCAGAAAATGGACTTTAATGGTAGGGGTTAATACTACGAATTTCTAGATTGAATCTACCGTTTGTAAATTGTGGATTGAGAGCTCCATCATATTCAAATTTACTGAGCATCAACTGCAGGGAACTTATCTTAGAACTATTGAATGCCTCTGCTTCAGGTACGGTTTTGGCTCTAAATACCGGAATTAATTGTGCAAAAGGAATATCAATCGTTATCCAGCTATTATCGATGGTGCTAAAAGAGTAGCAGTAACCTAAACCATCCCATTTATCTTGATCTCGAATGATAAATTTATAGCGTTTGCCATCTCCTTTAATTTCTAATCGGATACCAGTATAGCCAGAGAGATCCCAAGGAGGATTCAGGTTACGAGTGCGAACCGAAGCAAAACCACCTGAATTAGCCGTAGAAACTTCACCTGTGAATATAGCAGAATTCTCGCTAAATAGAATTTGGCTCTTGCTGACTCCGCCCATTACCACATCATCTAAAGCTCCCCAGAGATCTTTGGATTCACTTGAGGCATTAGTAAAATCAAAGAGAGTATTGTGATTCAAATTTGAATATTCCTTTTTCTTTTTTAGACAGGACAAAAAGGGGATGATATCAAAATCAACTAGGGTTTTCAAAAAACGAGGGAGATCCCATTGTGCTCTTTGCTCTTGTGCCATAGTCCCAATGTAAGATTAAGTATAGTCAAAATTCACCTTACAATGGTATTCTAACGAAAATTCAAGCAGAGCATGGCCAATAACGAAGACCTATTATTTGAATCGGCAAGTCAACAAACTCAAACCATGCCTTCTAAAACCCTGATCATGGTAGAAACTGCCTTCATGTCCAGTGCCTGCGCTCTACTATGGCTGATTGACTACTATTTCCCGTTTGGTCCATTTTTGAGGGTACTTTTCCCACTACCAATTGTTCTACTTTACCTAAGATGCGGGGCTAGAGCTTCTTGGATGTCTGTATTGGTTTCTGGATTGCTCTTGTCTATACTAATGGGCCCGCCACGCAGTGTGATTTTTACAATTCCCTTTGCCTTGATAGGTGTGCAATTGGGTTTCTGCTGGCGCAGAGGGGCTAATTGGATATTTTCTATCTTTTTAGGTACCCTGCTTTATATTTTGGGTTTCTTCTTCCGGTTTTGGCTGTTTTCCATAATTATCGGAGAAGATCTTTGGCGATACATTGTAAACCAAGTAACTGAGTTTCTTCAATGGGCTTTTCTCAATCTGGGAATTCTAGCTCAGCCTAATAATTTGATGGTGCAAGCAGGCACTATCTTGCTGGTAACTGCCACTGGAATTTTATATCTAGTCACCGTTCATGTGGCAGCTTATTTAATCCTTGAGCGAATGAAACAGCCTATGCCTAGACCACCGGCTTGGCTCGAAAATTTGTTTTGATCTA
>CAISPN010000056.1 GCA_903887375.1 uncultured cyanobacterium | reverse complement strand
TCTAAAGAAGCACAAGAGTTTGTGTATTGGATTGATATTGGAAAGCGTAAGGGGTTACCTTGGAGATATAAATGGCCTCAGACTACCCATGATGAGGTACTGGCAAGATTGCTAGAGCTCAATAGGCTGAAGTCAGAAATGGAGTAGTTTTTCCGATGTAAGCCAGAATACAGAAAATTAAATATTCAGTACAAAATGTTTATATTGCTATATATTAAATCTTTTTTTTAAAACTTTAGCAATTCTCACATGAATTATACATTCTAAAAACCAGGCTAAGGTAATCGAAATAAGAGCGCCCAAAGCATTGATTAGTAACACAAGTAATATATTAATTATTTTTGAATCAGATGCAATAGATAAATGGTTAAGAAAATCAAGAATTGGATAATGGATCACATATAAAGCATATGAAAAGGAACCAAGATAACTAATTTTTTTTAAAAATTCAACAGGCACATTTCTTACAAAAAAAGCAATAGAGAATAGTAAGAGCAAAACAGCTAATCTTTGAACTTCTTCACTATTTCTAAACATTAGCAAAAGATTATTATCATGCAAGAAATGATAACAAAAAGTAGACAAGGACAAGGTAAGCAAAAAAATCAATGAAATATTATAAAAGGGGATATTTTTTTTAGTAATTAAAGATGCAACTAGCGCTGATAATGGAACTGTTAACAAAGCACTACATAAAATAGGAATTGGATGATTAGTTATTCCATTTTTATAAATTAACATAGCTAATATATTATGAGCAATAAATGCACAAGATAAAAGCAATGGAGTCCAGAATCTATTTGACTTGTAATTATCATTAAGTAAGTTATTATTATTTATATTTTTAGACAACCAAAATCCTCCAAGCCAAAGAGTAAAATAACCTAATATTTCTAATATATGAAATGAAAATATATTTGATAAGATTGCGCAAACAAAACAAAAACATATTAAATATTTAATATTTAATTTAAATCTCCATACAAATAAAAATATGAGATAAAAAAAGAATTCATAATGCAGAGTCCACAGAGGTATATTACTTTGAAGAACTTCAACCGTCCAACCCTGCATGAAGAAAATATTACCTACTATATTCTTTAAATTTAATGAATTTTTTGAAAATAAGCAGCTTAAAAAATCGCAAATAAATATATTGGATATAATCTTATTAATCTTCTGAGAATATATTTTTTTGCTTCTGATACTGTATATTTCTCAGGGGTAGTATAACCTATGACAAAACCTGAAAGCACAAAAAAAATATAGACAGCAAGCCTACCAAAATCTGTAATTATTTCTAGAAATATAGAAGGGAAAAAACTTCCTAAAATTCCTGTTGGTGATTTTTCTACCATGTGATGAACTAAGACAGCCATAGCACAAACACCTCTCAGTCCATCTAATTGATCTAGTCGTTTTTTTCCTAACAGTTCATATTTTGATAAATTTATCACTAGCAATTTCTAGATTTTTTTAGTGTATTGTAGCACCTGAGCATACAGTCAATATCAACTTGTCAGAGTCAGGTTGTCTACTGCCATTGATATCATATAAAGCTGATCGTGTTAATATACATAAACTACTCCTGACTATCAGAAATAAATATAGAATTGAAGTAGATGGACTCGATAAATTAGGACATAAATGGGGGCAACCTTAGAACATCCATTAGAATCTCTAGAAACTAGTAAATGGTTTAAACTAATTTGCGGAGCAAGTTTTCAAGATCTAGAGGTTATCAGAAGTTTAACCTTGGTCTATACCTTAGCTGGAGCTGATTGTCTGGATGTATCAGCAGATCCGGCAGTGATTGAAACAGTCAGGCAAACTCTTGAATTAGCAGAAAGCCTAGCCGAGCAAGCCTGGCAAAGAGGATATCTCTATAGTGGAAAACCTTGGCTGATGGTTAGCTTGAACGATGGGGAGGATGTTCATTTCCGCAAAGCTAATTTCAATCCCCAAAATTGCCCTGATGATTGTGAACGTCCCTGCGAAAAAATTTGCCCGATAGATGCGATCAATACTCAAGGAGTAATCAAAGATAAATGTTATGGCTGTGGCCGCTGCATAGTAGTATGTCCTCTAGAACTAATTGAAGCTCAACCTCAGCCAGCTATTAAACCAGATTTAATCTTGAAACAGATAGAGAAAGGATATATCCAAGCAATAGAAATACATACCCAAGTAGGACACCAGGTCCAATTTGCTCAACTCTGGGATAAGATTAGACCTCATCATAATCGGTTGAAAGTTCTGGCTATCAGCTGCCCTGAACATCCTGAGGCGATAGCTTACCTGCAAGAAATTTACCAAAAGATAGCCCCTTTGCAATGTCCTCTTGTTTGGCAGACTGATGGACGCCCTATGAGCGGAGATATCGGCAAAGGTACTACTCATGCCACAATAGCATATGCTCAAAGACTTGGAGAATCAAAACTTCCAGGCTATATACAACTAGCAGGAGGCACTAATAGTTATACTGTTGAAAAACTCAAAGCACTTGGGTTAAGAAATCAAATATCCGGAGTAGCCTATGGCAGTTATGCCAGATCAATTGTGGGAAAATTGCTAACCACTATTGATCTTAGTAGTATGAATAAAAAAATACCCAAATCGCTCTGGCAGGCCACTCAAGTTGCCCATGAGCTTGTGGCACAATTTAAACAAACAGCATAAAGTAGATAGCTAATTCACCTTTCTCAACCAAACCCTAGATATTGATGCCAGAGATTATCTCTTTTCCCACAATCAACGAAGATTTCCGTAAAATACTAGAAATTCTCCCTCCTACTATTAAGGAAAATTTAGAGCAGCATCCCCACCTAGATCAGTTGATGGAAGTGGTGATGGACTTAGGACGCATACCCGAAGCTCGTTTTGCTAGTCAAACAATCGAGCTGGGAACTTTTCCCATAACCAAAGAAGATCTCAATTACTGTATAACCAGAGTTGGCATTTTTAGTGGAGATAATAGAGCAGGAATAGAGCGCACATTGCACCGTATTAGTGCCATACGCAATCGAACTGGGGAAATAATTGGCTTGACCTGTCGCATTGGTAGAGCAATATTCGGTACGATATCGATGATCTCTGATCTAGTAGAAACTGGTAAGTCTATTCTGCTATTAGGCCGTCCCGGCGTTGGAAAAACTACTGCCTTAAGAGAAATAGCCCGGGTACTAGCCGATGATTTTGAAAAGAGGGTGATTATCATTGACACATCCAATGAAATAGCAGGCGATGGAGATGTGCCCCATCCAGCAATCGGCAGAGCTAGAAGAATGCAGGTAGCCCGCCCTGAGCTGCAACATCAGGTGATGATTGAAGCAGTAGAAAATCATATGCCTGAGGTGATAGTAATCGATGAGATAGGTACTGAATTAGAAGCTCAAGCAGCTCGAACCATTGCCGAAAGAGGAGTACAGCTAGTAGGGACCGCTCACGGTAACCGATTGGAAAACTTGATTAAAAATCCCACCCTTTCAGATTTAGTAGGAGGAATTCAGGCAGTCACCCTAGGAGATGATGAAGCCAGAAGAAGAGGAAGTCAAAAAACCGTCTTGGAAAGAAAAGCATCTCCAACTTTTGAAATTGCCGTGGAAATGCTAGAAAGGCAGCGCTGGACTGTTCACAATGATGTAGCAAAAACAATTGATGAGCTTTTGAGAAATATTGAGCCCGGACTAGAAATCAGATCAATCAATAGCCAAGGGGAAGTAGAAAAAATAGAACAATCTAGCCGCAACAACAATACTTCTACCTCAAGAGACATAAACTCCTTGGATTTGGTCAGTAAGCCCAAAGGTTGGCGCAGTTCTGGAAGCATGATGCCAGTTGCCTTGCTAACTCAAGATAGGCAAGAATCTCAGGATAATCATAATCATTTTGATCAACTGATCGAAAAATCATGGTATCAGCGAGAAGAAATCACAGATAAAGTCCGCACCCCTGGTCCTAATGGAGAAGACTGGCCAGTTTATGTTTATCCCTACGGCGTGAGCAAAGGACAACTAGAACAAGTTCTAGAAGTTATGGAATTGCCTATAGTGCTGACTAAAGACTTGGATGAGGCCGATGTAGTCTTGACCCTTCGCGCTCAAGCCAAAACTCACTCCAAATTAAGACAATTGGCCAAAAACCGACAGATTCCAGTCCATGCTATCAAAGCCAATTCTATTCCCCACATTACCAAAGGCTTACGTCGTATCTTGGGACTAGAAGAGCAAAGAGGCAGCGAATCTCTCGAGCTGGGATTTTTCAACCAAGCCAGCAGCGAAGATGAGCTAGAGGCTTTAGAAGAAACTAGACTGGCAGTTGAGCAGATCGTAATACCAAAAGGACAACCTGTAGAACTGTTGCCCCGTAGTGGACGTATCCGGAAGATGCAACATGAACTGGTAGAGCACTATCGTCTGCATTCTGATAGTTTTGGCGAAGAACCTAATCGTCGCTTAAGGATCTATCCAGCTTAAAATGTAAGATTCAGGAATATTCATATTAAATTTTATGGTACCAGCTAATCTCACGCTAAGAGGCAGCAACTATCTGACCTTTGCTCAACAAGTCACCTCACCCAATCAGTTGATTTTTCCGATTACCGCTCAAGTCAATAGTCAAGATCACCTGACTATTGGCGGTTGTGACATCGTTGAATTAGTACAAAATTTTGGCTCGCCACTTTATATCCTAGATGAAGAGACATTGCGCTTAGCCTCTCGTCAATATAGAGATTCACTGTTGCGTTTCTATCCAGGCAAATCACAGGTTATCTACGCCTCCAAAGCATGGTCATCTTTGGCGATCTGCGCAATAATTGCCAGTGAAGGAATTGGCTTTGATGTAGTCTCAGGTGGAGAACTATACACTACCTTGATGGCCTTGGAAACCATAGGACTCAAAGATAAAGCATACAGCTTGATCTATTTCCATGGCAATAACAAATCTCTCAGCGAATTGTCCTATGCTATCGAGAACCAATGTACGATCATTGTGGATAACTGGTGGGAACTAGAAGCATTAGAGTCATTGGCTCAAGAGCCTGTCAAGATTATGTTGAGGCTCACTCCAGGTATCGAATGCCACACCCATGAATATATTCGCACAGGTAGTCTAGATAGCAAATTTGGCTTTGATCCCAATCAGTTTGAGCAACTTTTTAGTTACGTCTCCCAACATAAAAAACTTAACTGTGTCGGACTTCATGCGCATATCGGTTCGCAGATCTTCGAGAAAGAACCTCATCAGGATTTAACCTCAGTCTTAGTTAAGTCGCTGCAAAGTGCAAAAGAGCATGGACTGGAGATTGATACGCTCAATATAGGCGGAGGATTAGGCATTCGCTATACTGAATCCGACGATCCCCCTAGTATAGTTGAATGGGTAGAGGCAGTTTCCAAGGCCATGATAGATGCCTGCACTGTAGCTGGAGTCGCTTTACCTAAACTGATGATAGAGCCAGGGAGATCTTTAATTGCCACTGCTTGTGTAACGGCCTATACTGTAGGATCTAGCAAAGAAATCCCCGGAATTCGCAATTATATTGCTGTAGATGGCGGCATGTCAGACAATCCACGCCCTATCACTTATCAATCTCTCTATAGAGTAGTCCTAGCTAATGGAATGTCAGAAAACGCTCAATTTAAAGTTACAATTGCAGGTAAGCATTGCGAATCAGGAGACATTCTTATCAAGGATGCCGCGTTACCTGCAACCAGTTCGGGAGATATTTTAGTAGTACCTGCGACAGGAGCATATAACTCTAGCATGTCTTCCAACTACAACCGTTTACCAAGACCGGCGGCAGTTCTCGTTAACCAAGGGGAGGCTAATCTCATTGTCAAGCGAGAAACCTACATGGATCTTGTCAAACAAGACGTCCTACCAGAGCGGCTTAGCAATCACCAATCCTAAATTATTAGACAAGAGCAATAGTCTATCCGTTCATGCTCGTTCTAGATCCCTATCTTGGCTTTGAGAGAGTTCAGATATCAGTCCATATGATCATTGATGTGGTACTAGTAACTCTTCTGATCTATGTGGTGCTCCTAGTGAGTGAGGAGCGCCGCATACTTTCTGTGCATGGACTTTGTTTGCTGGTTTTTCTGCAGCTAATCACGCAAAGAATGGGCTTGAATTACCTGAGTTTTCTGCTAGAAAAACTTGTCTTGGCTGGCGCGGTGGCTATAGCTGTCAATGCACAATCAGAGCTAACAAGAATGCTCGAACTAATAGGGCAGGGTAAAATTAAACAACTGTTCCAGGCAAACACTCCACCTCCTGCCAACAACAAGATAGAAGAAATTGTCGAATCAGTAAAAGAACTTTCTCAAAATAGAACAGGAGCCTTGCTAGTTCTAGAGCTCGACCAACCGATGGATATCGCTACGTTAATTAATCCAGGAATTGCCCTTAATTCAGAAATTTCCAAAGAGTTGATTTTGACTATTTTTAGGCCTAAAACTCCTTTGCACGATGGTGCTGTGGTAATTAGAGGTTCAAAAATCGTCTCAGCTGCAGTAATTTTGCCACTTTCAGAAAAGACCATGTCCAGACAGTTGGGAACTAGACACAGAGCAGCTATAGGTATCACCGAGAAAAAGGGAGATTGCATTTGTATTGTTGTCTCAGAAGAGACTGGTTCAATTTCTTTAGTAGAAAAGGGAAATATCGATAGACCCCTAACTAGCAGTAGACTAAAAGAGTTGTTACAAGAACGTTTCTTAACAGAGGGCGAAAAAGAGACGAGCAAGCCCATAATTACAAAGTTAGTTCGTAAAACCTGGTTGCCGGTTAAAGAAAATTTCAAACGTATTTTGTCAATTGTTTCAGATAAATCCAAACAAGAAAAGAAATGAGTGCTAAACCTATTGCTCTCCAACATTTACCAGCTGATTTAGACAAAGAACGCCTACCAGATCATGTTGCAGTGATCATGGATGGAAATGGCCGCTGGGCAAAGGGTCGTTCTTTACCAAGAGTAATGGGACATCAAAAAGGGGTAGATACACTCAAAGATCTTTTGCGCTGTTGCAGAGACTGGGGAATTCCGGCATTGACCGCTTACGCATTTTCTACAGAAAATTGGGGAAGACCTATAGAAGAGGTGCAGTTTCTGATGACTCTTTTTGAGCGAGTATTGCGCAAAGAACTCTCAGACATGATGAAAGAGGATGTTTGTATAAGATTTATTGGCAATCTCTCTAGCCTGCCTCCTTCTCTCCAAGAAGAAATTTTTCGCTCTATGAAAGACACGGAAAAAAATACTGGTATACAATTTACTGTAGCGACTAACTATGGAGGCAGAGAGGAAATTACTCATGCTTGCAAGTCCATTGCAGCAAAAGTCCAACAAGGTTTGCTCAAAGTTGAAGAGATTAATGAACTCACCATAGATGATCACCTCTATACCAAGGGATTACCTTCTCCTGATTTATTAATACGCACTAGTGGTGAAATGCGCCTCAGTAACTTTTTGCTTTGGCAATTAGCCTACGCAGAAATTTACGTCACTCCCACACTTTGGCCTGACTTTGACCGCAGCCAATTCCACCAAGCCCTTATCAGCTATCAATCTAGAGAGCGTCGTTTTGGTAAGCTCTAATATCTCTAAGCCACTATGCTAGTCAGAAATAAGCAAAAATCTAAAAATTCCACAGCTATTGTTGCTCAGCCAGTATCCCAAGAAAAAAAACGCGAGCAAGAGAACTTTCAAGATGTTTTGATACTGTTGCGCAACCTTATAGAACGCGAGGAAAAAACGATCTTGATGATCATAGACTCTCTTTATGGGATTGGCTCGGCTAGTCTGATTGATAAGAAAATTAACTCAAAAGCTCTTAACGGTTTGCTTAAATCAATCAGAATGTTTCCCAAACCGGTGTTCAAGATTATAGCCCTGCGTTGGGTTAAACAAAAATCTCCCTTGATTATCACCAATTGGCTATTTAGAAAAGTTAAATTTTAAAGAGAGATATTGCTAGTGATTTCTAAACACATTATTAAGGAATGTGTTATGTCACAATTGTTAGCGTTATCACCATAGTAGTGAAGCAGTCAATAAACAGGATCGACAGATGGACCCCCTATATCAATATGCTTGGATTATTCCCGTACTCCCTGTGGTGGGGGCGGCGGTATTAGGAATAGGATTGATTTCCTTTGGCCAAACCACAAGCCGCCTGAGATCTTTAAGTTCCCTCTGGGTGATCAGCCTAATGGTGGGAGCAATGGGTTATTCAATTGCTCTTCTATTTAGCCAACTTCAAGGTCATCCTAGTAGCACGACGATGATCGAATGGGCTTCTGCTGGTAATTTTCATCTACAAATGGGTTACACCATTGATCACCTCACCGCTTTGATGTTGGTCATTGTGACTACAGTAGCGGTTGCCGTTATGATTTATACCGACGGGTACATGTCACATGACCCTGGCTATGTGAGATTCTATGCCTACTTGAGTCTTTTTGGCTCTTCTATGTTAGGGTTAGTCCTCAGCCCTAATTTAGTACAAATATACATATTTTGGGAATTGGTAGGGATGTGTTCCTACCTCTTGATAGGATTTTGGTACGATAAATCCGCTGCAGCTGAAGCCTGTCAAAAAGCTTTCGTCACCAACCGAGTTGGTGACTTTGGTCTATTGCTTGGCATGTTGGGACTTTACTGGGCAACAGGAAGTTTTGACTTTGCAACTATGGGTGAGCGGCTCTCTAACCTTCTAGATTCCGGTACCATCAGCATGGGATTGGCTACGCTGTTTGGCATATTGGTCTTTTTGGGACCGGTGGCCAAATCTGCCCAATTTCCCCTTCATGTCTGGTTACCCGATGCTATGGAAGGTCCAACGCCTATTTCTGCGTTGATTCATGCAGCAACCATGGTAGCAGCTGGAGTATTTCTCATAGCCAGAATGTATCCAGTACTAGTTATCTTACCTACAGTAATGACAGTGATAGCCTGTACTGGAGCATTTACTGCCTTTCTAGGTGCGACCATAGCTCTGACTCAAAATGATATCAAGAAAGGTTTAGCCTATTCGACAATTTCTCAATTGGGCTATATGGTAATGGCCATGGGCATAGGTGGTTATAGCGCTGGTCTATTTCACCTCATGACTCATGCTTATTTCAAGGCAATGCTTTTTCTAGGCTCTGGTTCAGTAATTCACAGTATGGAATCTGTGGTAGGTCACAATCCTGTTCTAGCTCAAGATATGAGAATGATGGGGAACCTACGCAAATATATGCCGATTACTGCAGCTACCTTTTTTATAGGAACCTTGGCTATATGCGGAATACCACCTTTTGCCGGATTCTGGTCAAAAGATGAAATTCTAGATCTAGCTTTTCAAGCTAATCCCTTATTTTGGCTTGTAGGCTGGTTAACTGCAGGATTAACGGCCTTCTACATGTTCCGCATGTACTTTATGACCTTTGAGGGCAAATTCCGTGGGACAGATGAGACCATTGCTCAAAAGTTACTATCGGCTGCTGGGGCTCAAAATAATGAAGCTCATGAGCATCATCACGCTCATCCTCATGAATCCCCCTGGACTATGACATTACCCCTAGTCCTTTTAGCAGTTCCCTCAGTCTTAATAGGATTGGTCGGTAAACCTTGGAATAATAACTTTGAATCTTTCATTGCTAACCCTGTAGCAGTAGAAGAAGAAACTATCTTCCATTGGAACGAATTCTTTGTCATGGCCGGGAGTTCAGTAGGGATTGCTCTATTAGGTATTACCTTGGCATCTGCCTTTTATTTGTTCAAAAAATTCGATCCAAATGCGATTGCTCAAAAATTCCCAGCTCTTTATCAGTTCTCCTTGAACAAATGGTATTTCGATGATATTTATGATCGGATCTTTGTCAGAGGCTCACGCCGATTAGCTAGGGGAATTATGGAGGTAGATTACAAGGTGATCGATGGAGCTGTTAATTTGACTGGACTGGCGACTCTTTTGAGTGGAGAAGGTCTCAAATACCTAGAAAATGGACGTGCTCAGTTCTACGCCTTGATAGTTTTTGCAGCCGTCTTGGGCTTTGTGATTGTCTTTAGCGTGACCTAGTTGAGAGTGGGGATAGATCAATTATCCTCACTCTTAAACTATCCAAAATAATAAATACATACCGGATAAGAAACAAAAATGACAACATTTCCTTGGTTAACGTTTATTATCCTCTTTCCAATAACTGCCGCTCTTTTTATTCCGATCATTCCCGATAAGGACGGCAAGACGGTCAGATGGTACTCCTTAACAGTTGGATTAATTGATTTTGCCGCGATTATCTATGCATTTTATAGCGGCTATAATCTCAATGAAGCCAAACTGCAGTTATTTGAAAGCTATACATGGATTCCCCAAATTGACTTGAGATGGTCAGTTGGTGTTGACGGGCTCTCAATGCCTCTAGTGATTCTCACAGGTTTTATCACCACCTTGGCAATCATGGCTGCCTGGCCTGTGACCTTTAAGCCCAAGCTATTCTATTTTCTGATGTTACTGATGTACGGCGGGCAGATAGCAGTATTTGCCGTGCAGGATATGCTCTTGTTTTTCCTGGTATGGGAATTAGAATTAGTTCCTGTTTATCTTATTCTTTCTATTTGGGGAGGAAAACGTAGACTCTATGCTGCTACCAAATTCATTCTCTATACCGCTGGTGGTTCGCTGTTTATTCTCGTAGGTGCCTTGACCATGGCTTTTTATGGCAATAATGTCACCTTTGATATGCGGGCGATTGCTGCTAAAGATATTCCCCTACAAATGCAACTTCTGCTCTATGGGGGGTTCTTGATTGCCTATGGCGTAAAATTACCAATTTTCCCACTGCATACCTGGTTACCTGATGCCCATGGAGAAGCAACAGCTCCAGCTCACATGCTTTTAGCTGGTATTTTGCTAAAAATGGGAGGTTACGCGCTCTTTAGAATGAATGTGGGAATGCTGCCGCAAGCGCATGCTTACTTTGCCCCGATTTTGGTAATTTTGGGTGTGGTGAATATCATCTATGCCGCCTTGACTTCGTTTGCCCAACGCAATCTCAAACGCAAGATTGCCTATTCATCTATATCCCATATGGGTTTTGTTTTGATTGGCATGGCTTCATTTACAGATATAGGGGTCAGTGGTGCTATGCTACAGATGATCTCACATGGACTAATTGGAGCTAGTCTCTTTTTTATGGTAGGCTCTACCTACGATAGAACCCATACCCTGATGCTGGATGAAATGGGAGGTGTGGGCAAAAAAATGAAAAAATCGTTTGCTATGTGGACCGCTTGCTCGTTTGCCTCACTAGCTCTTCCTGGTATGAGCGGTTTTGTTGCTGAGCTGATGGTCTTTATTGGTTTTGCCACAAGTGATGCCTATAGTTTTCCCTTTAGAATGATTGTTCTTCTTTTGGCGGCTGTGGGTGTGATTCTCACGCCTATTTACCTGCTCTCAATGTTGAGAGAGCTGCTCTATGGACCTGAAAACAAAAACCTAATTGAAAAAGAAGCTCTGATCGATGCTGAACCACGTGAGGTCTTTATCATTGCCTCACTCTTGATTCCAATTATTGGAATTGGTCTATATCCCAAGCTGGTAACACAGATCTATGATCCAACTACTACCAATTTGGCAGCTCTGATGCGTGAATCATTGCCTCAAGGAAAGGTGGCAGGATTTTTTCAGCCATCTGTCTCTCAAAAGGCACCTAGCCTCTAGTTGAAGATTGAGGGAGTTGTTTTTTACTAATACTCCCTTTTTTTGACATTTGCTAGCTAAGCCGATAATATTTAAAACTGTAACAGGAGGTTCAAAATGGCAGGTAGTCAGGTAGAAGCAGATCTCTGGATCAATGAGTATATTAGTCCATGGGATATCTACTCTCACGGTATCACACAGATTCTGGCCTACAAGAAAACTCCATATCAAGAGATGTATGTCGTAGAATCTGGAGAATATGGCAAGGCTCTTGTATTAGATGGAAAGTGGCAATCTTGTACTGGCGATGAATTTATTTATCATGAAACCCTTGTACATCCAGCTTTGATCGCTCACAAAAATCCTAAATCCGTATTGATTCTAGGCGGTGGTGAGGGAGCAACTATTCGAGAAGTCCTGCGCTGGAAAACTATAGAGCGAGTGATGATGATTGACATTGATGGGGAAGTTGTCCAAGCTTGCAAAGATTTCTTGCCCGAAATGCATCAGAACGCATTTGATGACCCTAGAGTAGAATTGGTGATTGCCGATGCTCTAGAAGTACTAGATACTACCACTGACAAATGGGATATCATCATCTCAGATCTCTGTGATCCCATTGAAGAAGGTCCTTCTTACCCACTTTTTACCCAAGAATATTTTCAAAAGTTACAAAGAGTTTTAGCTCCTAATGGCTATGTGGTAGTCCAATCTGGACCAATTGCCCCTCCCAAGGTAATGTATCATGCTCGTCTGGTTAATACTCTCAAGTCGGTTTTTCCCTATGTTCAATCGATGTATTCCCCTTCAGCTAGCTATGGTTCTCCCTGGGGATTTGCCCTCTGCAGCAATGAGAGTTTTAGCACCATGCCAGATCCTCAATCTGTAGATCTTCTCCTACAGGAAAAAACCACAGGGGGCTTCAGGTTGATTGATGGGATTTCTCTTTTAGGGGCAATGCAGACTCCCCTTTATGTGCGGCATGCTTTTAGCGAATATCCCCAAGTCTATACGCTCAAAGAACCACCCAAATTTTTTGGCAAAGGTGTAGTTGAAGGCTAAAAGATGACTAGCTCCGATCTGATTATCTTTTGGCACCGTCGAGACCTGCGCTTAGATGATCATTATGGTCTTACTCAAGCCAGAAGCAGAAGTAGAAAAATAGTTGGTGTTTTTTGCTTTGATCCTAGAATCTTGAGCGCAGATGATATAGCCCCAGCTAGAATTCAATATCTTCTTGGCTCTCTGGCTTGTTTAGCCCAAAACTACTCCATCCAAGGGGGAAATTTACTCTTTTTTTTCGCTGATCCTTGTCAACTGATTCCTGAACTATCTCAAAAGCTCTCTGCCAAGGCTATATATTGGTCCGAGGATGTAGAACCTTATGCCAGAAGTAGAGATAAAATCGTTCAAGATTCACTCAAAGAAAAAGGAATTGAATATGTAACGCATTGGGATCAGCTTCTCCATTGGCCAGGGCAGGTTTTATCTCAATCTCACACCCCCTATACTGTCTTTACTCCCTTTTGGAAAAACTGGAACTCGCTACCTAAAGAAGAACCACTGCCTTCAATAGAAAATCTAGAAGGTTTAACGATAGATGAACTAGAGCAAATAGCTCCTATTGCCCTACCTACTGCTAAAGATCTGGGACATTGTTGGGATAAAGAATTACCCTTAATTCCAGGAGAGCAAGCCGCCTTAGAAATACTTGAGGCTTTCAGCCAAAACCATCTTGAAAACTATGGACAATCGAGAAACTTCCCTTCTATAAAAGGCACCTCGCTACTTGGTCCGGCGCTAAAATTTGGGGTTATTGGCCTGAGGAGAATTTGGCAAACTAGCCAAAATATTTCTCTCTATAGCCGCTCTGATGAGGCAAGGCAGAGTATTACTACTTGGCAGCAGGAATTGGCTTGGCGGGAGTTTTATCAACATTGCCTATATTATTTTCCTGCTCTGGTCAATGGTCCTTATCGCGCTGAATTTCAAAACTTTCCTTGGGAGAATAAGCCAGAGTATTTTCAAGCCTGGTGTACAGGAAATACAGGCTATCCTATTGTTGATGCGGCAATGCGCCAACTAAATGAAACTGGCTGGATGCATAACCGCTGCCGTATGATTGTCGCTAGTTTTCTCACTAAAGATCTGATCCTCAATTGGCAATGGGGAGAGAAATATTTTATGCAAAAATTAGTTGATGGAGATTTGTCCGCCAATAATGGTGGTTGGCAATGGAGCGCCTCAAGTGGCATGGATCCCAAACCTCTGCGCATTTTTAATCCCTACACCCAAGCCCAAAGATTCGACCCTGAGGGGGATTATATACGCCGCTGGGTACCTGAATTAAGCTCAATAGATACTGCAAATCTACTGAGTGGAAAAATCTCTCCTTTAGAAAGAATGTATTGTAATTATCCAGAGCCCATTGTCGATCACAATGAGCAACAGAAAAAATTCAAAATACTTTATCAAGAACAAAAACAAAAAACTTGAATTAAAGATAAATATTTTTATGAAATCATTTGCTTTCTGGCTTGCAGTATTTTTTTACTATCCAGTGTTATTGTCTTATTTTTTGACTGACAGTAAATCAATAATTGAGATAGATATTAAACGCTGGCAATCTATACTCAATCTGCCAGAGCGTACTGCCCCAATGCAGTTGTTATTTTTATTTAAAAAATTTCCAGAATTTAGAAATATCTATTATTTCCGAATTTTTAAAGGAAATCTAGCTGGCAAAATTCTCGCTCGAGTGCAAAAGCTGTTCTATCATCCATTGCCTACACTCTATCTAGTAGACTCTTGTGATATTGGAGCAGGTCTATTTATTCAACATGGCTTTAGCACTATTGTTTATGGGGATTTAGGCTCCAACTGTTGGGTCAATCAACAAGTCACAATTGGAGCTAAAGACGATCAAGGTTACCCAAAAATTGGAAATAACGTCAGAATCACCTCAGGAGCTAAGGTTCTGGGAAATATCACAATAGGTGACAATGCAGTCGTAGGAGCAAATGCAGTTGTCACCAAAGATGTTCCTGATAACTGCGTAGTTGGTGGAGTGCCTGCTCGTATTATTAAAAGAGATGGACAAAAAGTAGACTAGAAATAATATGAATTAGAATTTCACAAACTTATATTCTTATATTAGAGCGAGCAATCTCCACGCTCACCTGCCCCGAAAAATCGGCAATAGGGGGTGTGAGCTTAGTCAATTTCAGCTTAACCTCTGTAACTAAAGGAATCTCCAAAATATCTTGGGCGATCACTTGAGCCAAACGTTCAATCAAGTCAAATTGGGATTTGGCTATTTTTTGTTTGATTAGTTCAATTACTTCTGCGTAGTTGAGGGTATCTGTGAGCTGGTCAGTTTGACCAGCTCTAGCTAAATCGTAAGAAATACGAGCATTTACCTCAAACCATTGTCCGAGTACTTTTTCCTCTGGAAAGTAACCTACATAACCATAACAGCGCAGATTACTAATTTCTATGATATCTACCACTTGAGAAGATTAAATTGCTCCATATCGATAGTTTGACGGTTACGGTAAATAGCCAAAATGATAGCTAATCCCACAGCTGCTTCAGCTGCCGCTACAGTTATCACAAAAACAGTAAAAACTTGGCCTTTGATAGCACCAGGATCTAAAAAATTAGAAAAACCCATTAAGTTGATATTGACCGCATTTAAGAGTAATTCAATCGACATCAATACCCTAACGGCGTTACGGCTGGTCACCAGACCAAAAATACCGATACAAAATAGAGCTGCCGAAAGTAGTAGATAAAATTGCAATTGCATCGCCATGGTTTATTTTCCAGTATTGGTTAATTCACGAGGACGTTCTGGCAAGGTCAAAGCAGTAGAAGTCAACTCAGATGATTTGACAGAGATATCGGGAATGAAATCTCTTCTAGCTAGAACTATAGCTCCAATCATAGCGATCAACAGCAAGATTGAGGCCAATTCAAAAGGTAAGAGAAAATCACTAAAGAAATGCTTCCCGAGGGCTACCATAGTGTTCTCTATCACCGCTGGGGAAGTTGTAGAAATCTGCCAGGGAGTTATCAAGACCATGGTACTCAATAAAGCAAACAAGCCCAAACAGACTAAAGCGGTTGAACCATTTCTGATCCAACGACGGGGAATAGATTTAAAATCCTCTGTTTTGTTGACCAGCATGATAGCAAAGAGAATCAAAACATTGATCGCACCAACGTAGATCAGTATTTGAGCTGCTGCCACAAAGTCAGCATTGAGCAAGATATAGATCCCTGAAATACAGACAAACACCCCGCCTAGGAGAAAGGCTGAATAGACGATGTTAGAGAGTAACACCACGCCCAAAGCTGCAGCAATCAGCATTGCTGAGAGAATAATCAGGGAGACCGACTGTACTCCTTCTGCTAAGTTCATTTTGATTAAGTTCCTTCAGATTGGTTAACTAGATGCGGAATTGATATCTTCAGGGCGCTGGCCAGATCTTTGAGTTCCAGCGGGTAAGTCATGGGGCTCACTGATACCTTTAGGAAGATAGGCAAACTCTCTCAATGGAGTAACCATAGGATCGTCAGTGACTTTATAGGGCAGGCGACCAAGAGCAACGTTATCATAATTTAGCTGATGACGATCGTAGGTAGCCAATTCATACTCTTCTGTCATAGAAAGACAGTTAGTTGGACAATATTCCACACAGTTACCGCAGAAAATACAAACGCCGAAATCAATGCTATAGTGCTTGAGCTCTTTTTTCTTAATTTCTTTTTTGAACTCCCAATCTACTACAGGTAAGTTAATAGGACATACCCGCACACAGACTTCACAGGCGATACATTTGTCAAATTCGAAGTGAATCCTCCCCCTATATCGTTCAGAAGGAATTAGTTTTTCATAGGGATATTGAACAGTTACAGGACGACGACGCATATGGTCGAAGGTAACGCCTAGTCCCTCTCCGATATATTTAGCCGCCTGTATAGTCTCTTTAGTATAGTTAGTGACTTGTTTGAGGAGGTTGAACATGATCTAAAGCTCTCCTAGTATATTGAATTGATTTTATTTAACCACCAAAAGCAAATGGGAAGGCTAGTTTTAATGCCGCTGTTAGAAGAAGATTGACAAGGGAAACCGGAAGAAGAAACTTCCAGCCCAGATTGAGCAATTGATCAATACGAACCCTAGGCACAGTCCAGCGTACCAGAACCGCCAAAAATACTAAAAGGTAAGTCTTCAAGATAGTCATGACAATACCGACAGCTGCATCTACGATCTCCAAGACATCATTGGTTGGACTAATCCCAAACCAAGACGCTAGATTTTCCAGAGGCAGAGGGGATTCCCAGCCACCAAGATAAAGAATAGCAAAAACCAGAGAAGATAACACCAGATTGACATAGGAGCCGACATAAAACAGACCAAACTTCATACCTGAATATTCAGTTTGATAGCCGGCAACAAGCTCCTCTTCAGCTTCAGGTAAATCAAAAGGAAGACGTTCACACTCAGCCAAAGCCGCAATCCAGAAAATGAGAAAGCCTATAGGCTGACGCCAGATATTCCAACCCAAAATTCCATAACCTGATTGCTGATCGACTATATCAATAGTGCTAAGGCTATTAGACATCATAACTATTGCCAAGACAGCAAAAGCCAGAGGTATCTCATAGCTAATTGATTGAGCTGCCGCTCTCAATCCCCCTAAGAGGGAATATTTATTGTTAGAAGCATAGCCCGACATTAACAAGCCTATTGGGGCAATGCTAGAAAGGGATATCCAAAGAAATATGCCAATATTTAGATCTGTGATGACCAAATGCTGTCCAAAAGGAACAACCAGATAGGAAAGAAACACTGGCAAAACAACCAGCACCGGACCTAAAGTAAAAAGGATACTATCAGCCTTAGCTGGAATAATATCCTCCTTAAAGACCAGTTTCATACCATCTGCAACCGGCTGCAGAAAACCAAGAGGGCCTGCATATTCAGGACCGATTCTTTGTTGAACGGCAGCGGAAACCTTTCTCTCTAGCCAAACGCAGACCAAAACTCCAACAGTTGCACCCAAAATCATCAACAGCATGGGCAGGGGCATCCAGAAGAGCTTAGCAACTCCCTGTGAGAATCCTAAATCTTTGAGAGATTC
>CAISPN010000055.1 GCA_903887375.1 uncultured cyanobacterium | reverse complement strand
TTATATTTTAATAAAATATTTTCAACAAATTGAGCTAGTTTTTGTATAGGGGCTAGTTCTTTTCTCTCGTTTAACCAGCTTTTTAGGTTAATTTGACCTGAGAGGTTAAGCTTTGAAAACAGTTGATTAATTAGCCCTGCATACCATTGCTCCTGAGTTACATCACTGCCTAGACTAGTAATATCAACAGAAAGACAGATCTTTTTTTCCTGTTGCAATTGATAAATTGTTCTAACTCTTAAGCTAGATTTACCCATCTGGCGAGAATTAAAGACATAGCAAAATTGCTTGTGCTTTAATAAATTGAGTAGTTCTTGATCTGCTTTTCTTTCAATATAGCTGGGATGATTAAAGCTTAAACTCCCGCCAACTTGATAAAAAAGCTCAGACATATTTAGTTGATCATTCTACTGTAACTGACTTAGCCAAATTACGAGGCTGGTCTACATCTAGTCCTCTTCTTGCAGCAATATGATAAGAGAGAAGTTGTAAAGGGATCACTGTGAGCACGGGAGAGAGAATTTCATCAACTTTGGGTATATAGAGACAATCGTCAAAAAGCCTAGAGGCTTCTTGATCTTCAAAATTGATGACACCCAAAAGTCGAGAATCCCTAGCTTTAGCCTCTTGTGAATTAGATAATACTTTTTCATAGACAATACCTGGTACTGCTATAGCCACAACTGGTACTTTTTCATCTAGAAGAGCTATTGGTCCATGCTTGAGCTCACCTGCTGGATAACCTTCAGCGTGAATGTAGCTAATCTCTTTTAGTTTCAAAGAACCTTCTAGGGCAATTGGAAAATTGATTCCCCTACCTATAAAAATAAAATCTTGAGTGTTGTTAAACTCATGAGCTAGTTCTTCAATAGCTTTGGATTGTTTATCTAGAATCAGCTCAATTTGGGCAGGAAGTTGTCTGAGCCCATCGATATAGGTGGCAATTTTTTCTAGAGAGAGAGTTTTACGCTGATAGGACAGATCTAGTGCTAAAAGGTAAAATCCCATCAACTGAGCTATAAAACTTTTGGTAGCCGCCACACCTACTTCAATTCCAGCTTGCGTATTGATAATTTGATCTACCAAATGAGCAAGAGTACTTTCGGGTCTATTGGTGATCCCTAGCAGCCTGGCATGGTAGGGCTTGGCAAGAGAAGCTCTTCTGTGCTTTTCTGTTTCTAAAGCAGCAATGGTATCGGCTGTTTCGCCAGATTGGGTGACTCCAATTGTGAGAGTATTGGCCCTTGCAGGAGAGGGAGCATAGCGAAACTCAGAAGCATATTGCACCAAAGTTGGGATACCTGCTAACTGTTCAATTAGATATTTACCAATCAAGCTGGCATGCCAACTAGTACCACAAGAGAGAATTTGTACTTGTTCTAAATTGTCACAAAAGCCAGGCGCTAAGCCTAGGTTTATAGGACTAATATCTGCATCCTTTTGAGGATGCCAATCTTCTTGTAAATAGGCATCAAGGCAGGAGCGGATCACGTTGGGCTGCTCATGAATTTCTTTGAGCATGAAGTGACGAAACCCATGTTTTTCCACGCTGACATGATTCCAATCCAGGACTCTGGGCGATTTTTTGAGTCTCTCTAGAGCGAAGTTATAGACCTCCACTCCCAAAGGAGTAAGAAGAGCCAATTCTCCATTTTCTAAAGAAAGTACTGTTTTGGTATGTGAAACTAAAGCTGTTACATCAGAGGCGCAGAAAAACTCACCCTGTCCAAAACCAATGGTCAAAGGAGCCTGCTGCCTGGCGATGATCAGCTGATCTGGATAGTCAGCGCAAATTATGGCTAGAGCAAAGGCACCCTCAAGCCTTGAGAGAGTTTTTTGCACGGCCTTTAAAAGAGAGGATTCAGTTTTAGGCAACTGGGCAAGATAGTAAGAAACCAAATGAGGGATGACTTCTGTATCGGTCTCTGAGAGAAATTGATACCCCAGGGACTCTAATTCATCCTTAAGGTGCAGATAATTTTCAACAATGCCATTTTGGACTACAGCAATTCTTTTTTTACTATCTAGATGAGGGTGGGCATTGATTTCTTCAGCTTTACCATGTGTGGCCCATCTTGTATGGCCAATACCACTGCGGCCTAGTTGATTATCTAAGCTATTTTTTTCCAGTTTTTCTCTCAACTTATAAAGCTTACCCTTAGCTTTGATACATTTGAGATCTTCATCTACAACTATAGCTATCCCTGCAGAGTCGTAACCCCTATATTCCAGTCTCTCCAAACCGCTCAAAAGCACATCAACCGGAGATTGGGTCCCAATGTAACCGACAATACCACACATGAAATTTGTTTACTCTCTTTTTAAGGGACAGTTATTTATTAGTATACGAGAAAACAACAGGCTAATTTTTTTCTCTAATTAGCTATTGTAGGCAAAACGGGCTTATCTTGAAGTAGTCCATTGAGTAAAGAAGCTGGCCTTTGCAGGTAAGGCCAAGCAAAAGCATGGCGAAAAGCCGCATCCTGGCAAGCTTGTAGCTGCTCAAAGTTTATAACATCTAGAGTAAGGAGATTTTCATATTCAAAAGGTAATCTAACATTATGCAAGCCAGCATTGTCAGTACAAATTGCGATATCTACTCCTGCTTCAAAACAACGGTCAAATACAGTCCGCAATTCAGTTAAATCATTGAGGGTACCTGTTTTGAGGTAAGTTGTAGGACAAACTTCTAGACATTGGTTTGCGCGTGCTATCTCCGGCAATAGATGAGGATAGCGCAGGGGAATCTGAATGCCGTGGCCAATTCGCATCAAATAGGGAAGCAGTTCACTATGACAGCCATCGGGAGTTTCATAGATGTGACCAGTTGTCTTCAAACCTAATGTGTGGGCATACTTGTAAAGCTCAACAAATTCACCCAGTCTCTCACGATAATGGGTATCTCCTCCAGCTATGTCAATGGCGCAGACATAATCTTTCTTTTCGGAGGCAAGCTTGACTATAGCTCTATTGACTTCATTGCTCAAACGAGTATGAGTGCAAAGAATCTGACGAGTGACGATAGGATATTCTGAGCTTTCACTAGCTTTGCCAACTGTATCTACAATGCTAGCCATTTGGTCAATTCGTTCAGACTGGCTCTTGCTCTGGTCGGTTCTCAGATAAGGAGTATAACGAAGTTCAAGATAAGCCAGATTTTCAAAGATATATGCTCCTCTCAAGAGCCTATAGATAAAATAAGGTAAAGCATCTTCAGTTTGGACACTTTCTACAAGAGTATGAAGCTCAAGATATTCTTCTAAGGTATTTCTTTCTTTGGTGTAAAAAGACTCGAATTCTGGATAATCAGGATATTTTGCGGCTAATTGTTGACTGTGTTTTTGAAAATAACGCCAGAGAACCCTAGGCACAACTGAACCACCTAAGTGACGATGCAAATCAGCATATAAGGCCACAACAATCTCCTTTGTCAACATTATTCTCTAAAATATAACAATATTTAACTTAAGTTTGTTTTTGTGTCTTAAAAAAAAGAGGGAGTAAGCTCCCTCTCTCTCGAGAAAATTATTTAGGATTGTTGAGCCTATTTAACTGAACCAGCTAAATTATCAACTCTGATTGGAGCAATAAAATATAAGGCCGCCAAATTTACTATGTTAGAGACATAGTGTGGCAACTTTTTCAAGAATTTGACTGGCGCAGCTCCAGAAGATTGAGCTATTACAGTCAATTTTTCGTTATTTTGCACACAAGTTTCTAGGCGCTGGTAAAATTCTGGCTTTTCTACATCCAGAATGACTGGAAATACTCTGCCGGCAGTTTTGTTAGTCTGCTCAATGACATATTTGTCGTATTCACGCGCATCAAGTCCTAATGCGGCGTAAAAATCTGCTCTTTGTGTATCGTTAAGATACATAGTTGCAAAAACAGAGAGTAAAAAGAAGCGACACCACAATCTAGCTTTCCAATCATTGAGTATATTGGGTGTAGCTTTCATGATGGCATCAAAGAAATCCCCATGGCGGTTCTCGTCCTGGCACCAGTTCTCAAAGAAATTAAATATAGGGTATATTCTGTTTTCTGGATGCTTTTCTAAATGACGGTAAATAGTGATGTAGCGCCAATAGCCTATCTTCTCTGAAAGGTAGGTGGCGTAGAAGATGAACTTGGGAGCAAAATAGGTATATTTATTGTTCTTAGTGAGAAAACCCAAATCCAGAGAGAGATCAAAATCTGACATAGCCTTGTTGAGAAATCCAGCATGGCGAGCTTCATCTCTAGACATCAAATTAAAACACTCAGCCAGAAGGGGGCTTTTATCCTTGAGGCGTCTTCCTAATTCTTTATAGAGTAAAAAGCCAGAAAATTCAGCCGTGCAAGAGCGCTCTAGAAATTCAATAAACAAACTGCGGGTCTTTTCGTCTAGATTATCCCAGGTTTGATTGAACTGTTCATCGCGGACGAAGTGATGGCGATTATAGTCTACGCGGAACTCCTCTAAGATTGCTCTTAGTTCATCTTCGTTGGGGGAGATGTCCATTTTGGCCATCGCCTCAAAATCAGTTGTGTAGAAGCGTGGAGTGAGAATATTTTGCTCTGCAGGCTTTTTAACACCTGGGCGTATTTCCTCAAATTGTTTTTTATCAACTAGATTAACCATAGCTTGTTTATTCTAAAAAAAGAGTAATCCAAATTTAAGTCTAGCAAGCTCTAGCGATTGATTTTATCTTTTTTTACTTTTTGTTATTTTTCTTTAATTTACAAGAGTATCTAAAAAGTTGAAAGAAATTATGCTACAATCAACTTTTGAAAAGCTAAAGCGGACGTGGCGGAATGGTAGACGCGCTAGACTTAGGATCTAGTGTCTTGTACGTGAGAGTTCAAGTCTCTCTGTCCGCATTTTAATTTTTTATGTTGATATGCTGCCTAGATTCAAATCAGTCTTTGACTGGGATAGGGCTCAGCTTGTCATGCAGCCCTGCTTGATCCGGGTCATTGATAATCTGCGCAAGCAAATAGAAAGTTCTAACTACCAAGCAACTTACGAAGATGTAACCGAGCCGATTGCTGGGCATCAGCTCCATCTGAGCTACCAAGGGAAAGATATCCTGGTGCTTGATCTTTGGCAAATTTGTTTTAAGATTTGTTTTGTTGAATATCCCTGTATGCAGGAAGTGGAGATAGACCCACAGTTGTTTGATGAGCAAGGAGAACTAAGCTGGGAGAGCCTAGAGAACAAAACCTCTAGGCTCATTAGCCAGATTTTTTCTGATCTTCCTGCCGCTACTTAATGGTGGTGGTGATTCTCGTGATTATGATGATGATGGTGAGCCAGCGAGGGATTAACTGTGACACCATCTTCACCTAAAAGATCTGCTACTAGATTGTCAGCCCAAGTAGCAGCCATTTGACAAAATTGAGGCTGATCATTGACACAGGCCATCTGGATATAGGCAATTTCTGAATTTTTGTGCTGGAGATGATGAATGATGTGCCCTACATCTAAAAGTGTTTCATGATTTTCGGTAGCAAAACCAATTGGCATAAAGATTATCGCCTTGGCTCCTAATTCTACTAGGTTCTTAGCAGCTAGCTCCGCATTGGGTTGTGTCCATTTGATCAATGGAGTTTGATGATTGAGCCAACCTACAGAAATCAAAGGATAGCGAGCAATTAGCTTTTCTCTAACAGCTTCATAGAGCTTCTGGCTTTCATCTATGCCTGAGGTAAAACCTCTAGCTTCATGGGGACAACCATGATTGAGCAGAACAATACCTATTTGACTAGGAAGGTAGGTTGAGGCTAATTTATCTTGAATCTCTTGCTCTACTAGCTCTTTTATAAAGTCTATATAAGCAGGCTCGTTGTAAAAAGAGGGGATATAGCGTATCGATTTGACCCAATGATGGTCTTGATCTGTATGCTCTGCTAGAGACTTGTTGACTTGCTCAAGAGCGATGCCGCTGGTAAAGATGGAATCAACTACCAAAAGAGGATAGATCAAAATTTTCTCAAATCCTTCTTCTTTGACCTGAGCAAGAACTTGGCCAGGTAGATAAGGAGCGCAAAAATTGAAAGCTTTAAAAACTTTCACCCGCTCTCCCCATTTCTCGCGCAGAGACTTTTCAATACCTTCTCTTTGTTTTTCAAATATGGCATTGTGGGGTGAAACAAAGTGATTATGCTGATGCTGCCATTCATGCAGGTCAAAAACTGCCAATAATTTAGCAAGCGGAGGATAAAGCCAAGTTGGAACAGGCGCAAATTTTGCAGTTAGGAGATTGAGAGCCTGTTCATTGTAGTTGGCGAAATCGTCGTAGCTCTCCACTTCTCCATAGCCCATCAAAAGGACGGCCACTTTGTCTTGGGCTGAGTTGGTTGTTACCATAACACTTTTCCTATGTAGGTTTATCCATAGTATATCCCCCTAGGGGGTATTTGTGCAGAAGAGCTCACCTGTAAACTTATAAGACCTATCAAAAATTCAAATCCTTTAAACCGGGTGAAAGATACAAAACTTAATGTTAAGATTGGATAAGTAAACAGTGAAAAAAGGCAGCGATTGTGTTGAGTACTTTACCATATCCCACGCAAAGTGGAGATCAGCTAGTGAGTAAGGTCGTCACCGGGGCGATTGCAGCTCTCTTTAAACGCACTGAAAAACTAGAAGCAACAGTCAGAGCAGAGCCGGTTTCCAAGCTTCTCCAGGGCAGCTTGGATGGTTTCGATTTGATAGGTAACAATTTGCTGATGCACAACGGCCTACAAATCAAAGCGATGGAAATGTATCTTCAAGCAGTATCTATTGACTTTGGAGCTATTTTCCAAGGTAAAGTTAAACTGCGCCAACCCACTACAGCAAATATGCGGGTGGTTTTAACAGAAGAAGACCTAGCCAATTCCTTTAACACTCCCTTTATTTTAGAAAAACTTGCCAAACTGCAATATCAAGATAATAGTCTCAAGCTAGAAAACATTTCCATCACCTTTGGCAAAGAGCAGTCTCTACAAATTACAGCTCAAGCTAAATTAAACAAAGATGACAAACCGATTGATCTCAATGTGACAGCACAACTAGAAGCTCAACAGAGACGCAAAATACAATTTATTAATCCAGTTTACGAAGGTGAACCAGCAGCAATTGAGTTGAGTAAGACTGTAATTGACTATATAAATGATCTACTGGATCTAGAAAAATTCGCTCTTGATGGTGTCGAACTAAGGGTTGATAGGTTAAGAGTCCAAAAAGAGCAGATTGTTTTCTACGGAACAGCGCAAATCAATCATTTTCCTCAGCGCAAAAAGAACTGATCCAACTAAATGTAAAGTTTTAAAAAGATCCCAGGAATATAGATTTCTCCTCATTGTATAAAGATAAATTGAGGGGTTAAAATAATATTCTCTCGATTGCGATCTATTAGACAAGTGTAAAGTTTTTTTAACTTTCTGAGACTGAAAAGTATATCTGTTAGAAAGAAATGAGACAATTAACTTGACTCTCTGATAAATAAGGAGAGGTCGCTGTTTAAATATAAACTCTAAAAGGATTAGGAGATTAAGACAAATGGCATATGATGCATTCACTCGGGTTGTAGCCCAGTTTGACGCTCGTGGAGAATTCTTGGGCGCGGCTCAATTTGATGCCCTCAATTCAGTAGTTGCAGGAAGCTTCAAACGTATTGACTCAGTAAACCGCATCACTGGCAACGCTTCTGCTATTGTTGCTAACGCGGCTCGTGACCTATTCGCTGAACAACCCCAATTGATTGCACCTGGTGGTAACGCTTACACTCACCGTCGCCTTGCTGCTTGCTTACGTGACATGGAAATCATCTTACGCTATGTTACCTACGCTGCTTTCACTGGTGATGCTAGTGTTCTCAATGATCGTTGCTTGAACGGTTTACGTGAAACCTATGTTGCTCTTGGAGTACCTGGTACTTCTGTTGCAGCTGGTGTCAGAAAAATGAAAGATGCATCTTTGGCTATCGTTAATGATCGCAATGGCATCACTCAAGGTGATTGCAGTGACATCGTTGCTGAAATCGCTAGCTACTTCGATCAAGCTGCCGCTGCTGTAGCTTAAGTCCCTGACCGTTTTAACACATAGAGAACATTAGAAAAATAATCGGGAGATACCAAAATTATGTCTAAAACCCCCTTAACCGAAGCTGTATCCATAGCTGATTCTCAAGGTCGTTTCTTGAGCAGCACTGAGCTCCAAGTTGCTTTTGGTCGTTACCGTCAAGCTGCCAGTGGATTAGCTGCTGCTAAAGCTTTAACTGACAATGCTAAAGGATTGATCGATGGCGCTGTTAACGCAGTTTACAAAAAATTCCCTTACACCACTCAAACTCAAGGCTGGAACTACGCTGCTGATGAGCGCGGTAAAGGAAAATGTGCTCGTGACGTCGGTTACTACCTACGTATTATTACTTACGCTTTAGTTGCTGGTGGAACTGGTCCTCTAGATGAGTACCTAATCGCTGGTTTAGACGAAGTTAACCGCACATTCGAATTATCTCCTAGCTGGTATGTTGAAGCTCTCAGATACATCAAAGCTAACCATGGCTTATCTGGTGATGGCAGAGATGAAGCTAACTCCTACATTGACTACGTTATCAATGCTCTAAGCTAGTTTTTTTCTGGAGATTGATTTACTTAGGGTAAATTAAAAGAAAGACCTGGAAAACCAAATGGTCGTCAGCAATTTAAGTTGACAATCATTGGTAGTTCCAGGTCCTGTTGTTTTAAAAATATGGAATCAGAAACTCCCTTAACAGCCGAACAAGTCATCAAAAACCTTCGCCAAAAAGAAGATACCAGTCTACGGTATTACGCAGCATGGTGGTTGGGACGATTTAGAGTCAAAGATGAAGAAGCGATTGATGCTCTACTAGAGGCTTTGCAAGATAACACTCACCTATCTCCTGATGGTGGTTATCCTCTCAGGCGCAATGCAGCTAAAGCTCTTGGTAAATTGGGCAATAGTATTGCAGTTTTGCCGCTGATTGAGTCTCTCTCTTGTACAGACTACTATGTCAGAGAATCAGCAGCTCAAGCTCTAGAAACATTAAATGATCCCAGGGCTATTGTTCCTCTTTTACAATTACTTGAAGGTGGATTAGATAACGCCATATATGTTGATGGTAAGCCTCATTTGAAACAACCTATAGAAGGGGCAATTGAAGCTCTCGGAAGTTTAGGTGCAACAGAGGCTATTGAAGTTATCCTGCCTTTTTTAGAACATGAAATTGCCAAAATACAATACGCAGCAGCTCGAGCGCTCTATCAACTCACTGGAGAATCATTTTATGGGGATCGGCTCGTAGAGGCTCTCAGTGGCCAAGATCTACAGTTGCGCCGCAGCGCGTTAATGGATCTTGGGGCTATAGGATATTACCCTGCGGCTAAATTTATCGCCAATACCTTTGCTGAGAATAGTTTAAAATTAATTTCTCTTAAAGGATTACTAGAACATCAGCTGAAAAAAAACACTCCCAGTGAAAAACTTTCGCCCGAGAGTGTTGAAATTTTGAATCTGATGGATAGCCTTTTATAAGCTATGGAGCTAAGGCATTACCCCTAATTAGAGAGCCGATAGTTTTAGCTGTGATCTTCATTTGAATGAGAGGATTAGCTGGTACTACAGTTTTGTAGAGATAACTATCAAAGGTGAGCTTCTGAACATCTTTATCTGCGCACATTTCAACAAAGGCCTCTCTACTAGCATCAGAGCGGTAGAAGACTCTTTGCAATAGATCTAAAACAAGATAGGTCATGCCATATCTCTTATCCCAGCGCTGCAGGTAAAGCTTGAGATCTGCTTCAGTAGGAATTTTCGTTCCTCCATTAGAGGTTTCTATAATCGTCTCAGCGCACATACGAGCTGATTTGGCAGCAAAATAGATCCCTTCTCCTGAGGATTTGGTTACAGTTCCAGCAGCATCACCAACTAAGGCAACCCTACCGACTACACGTCGAGGGCGTGGATGTTCGGGAATAGGATGAGCTTCAACCTTGATGATTTTTCCACCTTCTAATTTATGGGCAGCTCTTTGACGGATACCAGCTTGCAAGTCCTTAATCATGGACTTGTTGACCTTCATTGTCCCTGTTCCTACTGCCACATGGTCATATTTAGGAAAAATCCAGGCATAGAAATCAGGAGATACATCTTTGCCAACATACATCTCAGCTAGATCTTCATAAAAGGCCATTTTGCCTTCAGGTAACTTGATTCTCTCTTGAAAAGCTATTGCATAGTTGTAGTCACCAGCATCTATAGCCTTAGCAACACGAGAATTAGCCCCATCAGCGCCTATAACTAGATCGACTGAAAGAGTTTTCATCTCACCTTGAGCTGAACCTTCACAATGTTCGGCATAATGCAAAACATAGGGATCTCTATCGTTTTTGGGAATTTCTAACTCATAGACAATGCCATTGATTAGCTTGGCCCCTAATTTAGCGGCTCTATTTCTCAAGAAACCGTCTAGAATTTCGCGGCGACACATGCCGATATACTCATCAGGACTGTCAAGACCTAAATCTACCTCGATATTAGATGGTGAGATCATTTTCATCTTTCTTACTTTGCGATCAATGATCTCTGGTGGCAGTTCAAATTCGCTGACCATACAGAGAGGGATTGCTCCACCGCATGGTTTGGCATTGTCCAGTTTGCGCTCAAACAGGTATGTTTCAATGCCAGCCTTTGCCAAAGTCTCGGCCGCTGACGAACCAGCAGGTCCAGAACCAACAACAGCAACTCTCAACACGTAAAGTTCTCTCCCAATTTTTTTATAGGTTATGAGCTGATAAACGGTATATATTTCAAGGTTACTAAGAACCAATTTCTCAACTTTACCTAAACTTTTAACGCTGTGTTACGTCTGAGCAATGAAACTTAGCAATTATGCCTCAACAAGTGCTTTCAATCTTTGATAAAAGTCAGAAGCATCCACAAGAGGAATAAATTCACTGATGCGCAGATTATTGTTATATATATCTACAGAACGATCTTCATCTAAGGTAATTGGCCAAGAAGGAGATTCTATCAACATTGAAGATATAGAAGATACAGACTCACCAGGAACTGTACGGTTGATCAGAAACTCAAAATCTTCACCAAAATGATATACAGATGAACCCCTTTTCAACCACAGCCTTAAAATCTGCTCTATAGAAATAATCTTGTAACGTCCTTGATGTAACGCCTCCATAATGGCAAGATAAATCCATTCAACAGGATAGTATTGGCGACATTGAGCGATCCACAACTTAGGCGATTGTCCCTCTAGATCAAAACCATAAAGAGAGATAAGTTCAATCAACTGTTCGGGATAAATAGGTTTAGGCTGATTTTCTTTCATAATATTCTTGCCCTAAGCGTAGATGATTTTTAGACATTTCGACTTGGCTTGGGTCTAATTCTAGCACAGGTATTATGTCTTAATCCTAGGTAGACAAATTACACAGTGGCACAGCCATTGAGATCAAATTCATAACAGTGAGATATCCTTAAGATGTGGTTATCTAGCTTAAGGAGGAGTAGTTATGAAAAAAATCAACTATCTAATGACGGCTATAATCTTGACATCGATGTTGATCCTCTATGTTGAAGATTCTTCTACAAGCTCTTCAGGCAGCACAATTCAATCTAGTAGAGTACAAAAGCAGGTCTTTAACAGTCTCAAATTAAATCACATTAAATTAAATTAAAATAGTCCAGAGAAGACTGATTAATTTAATATGAATTCCCAAAAACCCAGATTAATAATTCACGGCGGAGCTAGCTCACTAGATGATAAAGGTGGACTATCTCAAGTCAGAGACTGTTTACATGAAATTGTCAATCAAGTCTATACATCTTTGCTAGCAGGCCTTAGTGCAAAAGAGGCAGTTGTTCTGGGCTGTGAATTATTGGAAAATGAGCCAAGATTTAACTCAGGAACCGGCTCAGTTCTTCAATCTGATGGGCAGGTGAGAATGAGCGCAAGTTTGATGGATGGAACTAGAGGACGCTTTAGCGGAGTTATCAATGTTTCCTGGTTGAAAAATCCTATTTACTTGGCCAATGCCCTACAAGATAGTGATGATCGGGTGCTTTCTGACTATGGCGCAGCTCATCTAGCTAGAGAATTACAAATTCCGATCTATGATCCGGCAACTGATTTTCGTATAGCCGAGTGGATGGAAGAGAGAAAAGACAATTTTCAATCCAAAATGGCCCGTCTCTACGCGGATCCAGAAGCTAGACGTGGAACGATTGGAGTGGTAGCTTTGGATGATCAAGGTAATATTGCTGCAGGAACTTCAACAGGTGGCAAAGGACTTGAGAAAATAGGTAGAGTCAGTGATTCTGCTACTCCTGCTGGCAACTATGCCAATCGCAATGCCGGGGTTAGCTGTACAGGAGTTGGAGAGGACATTATTGAAGAGTGTTTCGCTGCCAAAGTCGTAATCCGCAAAAGTGATGGACTTTCTCTAATAGAAGCGATGCAACGCTCAATGCAGGAAGCCCTCAGTAACAATAGAGATCTAGGCGCTATTGCTCTAGATAATACAGGTACGATAGTTTGGGGAAAAACTAGCGAGATTTTGCTGGCGGCTTACCATAATGGCAAAGAAATTGGCGATACCCTAGAATGGGTTGGGGATGCTCAGCAGCTCAGTGGTTTTTGTCAATGATAGTATATTTGTCTATCACTAATCATGGTTATGGCCATGCAGTTAGACTTGCCACTGTAGCAGCTAAACTCAAAGAGATTGAGCCAAATATAGTACTTATCCTAGCAACAACAGCCCCCCATTGGTTATTGCAATCCTACATCCAGTCAGATTTTATCTACCGCTACAGAGCTTTTGATATTGGGGTAATCCAATCAGATAGCCTAAATATGGATCTAGTAGCTACCAAAGAAAAACTAAAAGCGATAGAAAAAAAACAAGAAAGTATTATTACCTCAGAAGCCAATTTTTTAAAAACAAATAGGGTTCAACTAGTTATAGGTGATATTCCTCCTTTAGTTTCTCTAATTGCCCAAAAAGCAGAACTTCCCTGCTGGATGATGGGAAATTTTGGCTGGGATTTTATCTATCAACCTTGGGGAGAAGATTTTCAAGGCAGTGTCGAATGGATCAAAAGATGTTATAGCCAAGCAGATCATCTATTGCGTCTTCCTTTTCATGAACAGATGTCATCTTTTAAATCGATCACTGATTTTGGCTTGACTAGAGGAGAGCCTCGCTACGCAATAGAAGATCTACGAGAAACTTTTAATTTAGTTCAGCCTAAAGAGAGAACTATTCTATTTACATTTGGCGGCCTTGGTGTAGAGGCAATGCCCTATCAAACTCTAGAAAAATTTCCCCAATGGCAGTTCATTACCTTTGATCGACTCGCTCCGCAGATGGAAAATCTTAGGGTGATTCTAGATCCCAAATATCGCCCTGTTGATTTTATGCCCTTGTGCGCTCGAGTAATCTCTAAGCCAGGTTATAGTTCTTTTGCCGAGGCGCTCGCCCTAGAAGTTCCTATTGCTACACTCGGGCGTGTTGGCTTTGCTGAGACTCCTTTACTTGTTGAGGGGATCCAAAATTATTCCCAACATCAAATCATCAATAACCAAGAATTTTTTAAGGGGAACTGGCAATTTTTACTGGATTCACCTAAAGCTGCTTTGAGTAATCAAAAACTTGCCATAGATGGATCCCAAGAAATTGCTAAAGTTATATTAGAGAAATTAGGATAACTTATTTTCTTCCTTATCAACTTTATGTTGAGGCTCAGACCAGTTCCTAGCAAGAGTAATAAGATCCGAAGGCAACATGATCACTGTTGCTGTATTATTTTCTGCCCCAATTTCTGTGAGCATTTGTAATCTTCTAAGCTCTAAGGCTATAGGATTTTCCATGATCTTGGCTGAGGCTTCTGCTAGTTTGATAGAAGCCTCCTGTTCAGCTGAAGCTTTGATAATACGCGCTCTTTTTTCTCGGATTGCTTCTGCTTCTTGGGCCATGGCTCTTTGCATTGTAGGTGGAATCTCGACATCTTTCATTTCTACCCTTTCTATCTCAATTCCCCAAGGTTCAGTAATCTCATCTACAATACTTTGCACTGTTTGGTTAACCTTGTCGCGATTTTTTAAAATATCATCTAGATGGTTTTGTCCTACTACATTGCGCAGGGTAGTCATTGCGGCTTGGTAAACAGCGACTTGGTAGTTTTCGACGCGATTGATTGCTTTGGATGGATCGATCACGCGGTAGTAGAGTACGGTGTTGACCTTAATGGTGACACTATCGGCTGTTACACCTTCTTGCGGGGCAATATCCACAGTTTTGGTACGAATATCAACTTTGGCTTTTTGATCTACTAAAGGAACAATCCAATACATACCTGGCCCTTTAATACTCTCAAAGCGGCCTAGTCGATAGATTACCCCTCTTTCATATTCGCGATCAATTTTTAATCCACCAATACCGAACCACGACAAAAATACTATTACGGGGATGAGAAGTCCTTCCACTTGCAGCTTTTCCTATAGAAATTTAATATACCTCCATTCTAATTGGCACATTATTGTGAATTTAAGGTAAACTGAACTGTAACAAATTTTAATAAACTTTACAAAATGCAACAAATCGCCTTAAATGTAATCGCTATTGGTATATTTGTCATTTCCCTATTTTCAATGCTCGCTCCGATACTACATATCTCTCCTCTTGTTCCTGTAGTTATAACCCTGTTTCTGATGGCTATTCTAGGTATAGATACAGGACTACTGCAAAATAGAGGGGTATCTATTTTCTTAGAATTTATAGCTAGCAAAGAGCATCGTCAAAGAGTCATTCATCATGAAGCTGGACATTTTTTGATCGCCTATTTGTTAGATATTCCCGTTTTAGATTATAGTTTGAGCACTCTAGAAGCCTGGCGCAAAGGACAGAGAGGATCTGGCGGGGTCATTCTCAATCTAGAGCAACTCAAATCCAAAGAAGCCCCAGTGACAATTTTCGAGAAACTATATACAATCTGGATGGCCGGAATTGCCGCTGAGCAAATTGTTTACCAAGAAGCTCAAGGTGGCCAAGACGATCGCGAACAACTCTACGCTCTATTGCAAAAAAAAGGCGACAACAAAAATAGCTATCGTCTCAAAGAGCGCACTGCACTTTTACAAGCTAAAGATCTACTCAAGAAAAACTCCCTAGCCTACCAAACTATAGTCAGTTTGATGGAGCAAGGTAGCACTATAGAGCAATGTTATCAAAGCCTCAATTTGTTAAAAGAATCTTCCAATGTTCCACAATTGAGTTTGATTTAGATTACTTAAAGTATCATGATCCAAACAAATAAACCGGTCTGTGTAATTGTGGGAGTTGGAGAAGGAAATGGCACTGCATTTGCCCGAAAATTTACTTTTGAAGGATATCAAGTCGCACTGTTAGCGCGTAGTCTCGATGTGACCAACGTACTTGCAGAGCAACTTGATGGAGCGCGAGCTTATAAATGCGATGTTACAGATGCTTGTGCAATTGAATCTACCTTTGCCATAATCCGCTCTGATATGGGTGAAATTGATGTGCTTGTTTACAATTCCGGTTCTGGAGTCTGGGGGAATATCGAAGAAGTTAGCCAGAAGGATTTTGAGCAAAGTTGGCAGGTTAACGCTTTGGGAGCATTTCTCGTATCAAAGCAGGTTATTCCTACTATGAAACAGAATAAAAAAGGAAATATTATTTTTATTGGCGCAACTGCATCTAGATTAGGTGGAGCAAAAACAACAGCATTTGCGGGAGCTAAAGCTGCCCAAAAAAGCCTTGCTGAATCAATGGCACGTTATCTTTGGCCATTTCATGTGCATGTAGCAATAGTTATTATCGATGCTATCGTGGATATACCATCAACAAGAAAATTGATGCCAGACAAGCCAGATACTTTTTTCATTAAGCCTGAAGACATTGCCGATACAGTTTTTGGACTAACTCAACAAAAGTCATCAGCCTGGTCTTTTGAGATTGAAGTAAGACCTTTTGGTGAACAGTGGTAATAAATTATCCAACTTTGACTCCTTTCCAAAAAGCAATATAGTTTTTTATATTTGCAGCTTTTTCTTTTGGATCAGGATAAAACCAGGCTGCATCTTGGTTTTTCTGACCTTGAACATTGATGGTGTAATAACTAGCTTGCCCTTTCCAAGAACAAGTAGTATGAGTATTGCTTGTTTCTAAATATTCACTATTTACTGACTCAGAGGGGAAATAATAGTTACCCTCTACAATTTGACAATTTTCACTATCAGCTAACACTACACCATTCCAAGTTGCTTTAGGCATAATAAATTTTTTCTTAGCTATTTATTTTGTTGTTTTCTCATATCATTCTATAAGAAAAATGTAAAGTTTTATTTCAAACCCCTTGGAATTTCTCAGAATTCAGAATAAATTAGATTCATGGCAGCAAGAGAGTTTAAGATAACGACTACTCTGGATGTTTAGAGAATTGGAGAGCTTGCCATCGACTCCAAATCCAGCTCAACAGACAACTATATATCTTTGCTGAGTATCTTGTAAAACCTTGAAGTTGGTATCTCAGCCGCCAAGGTACGGTTGGTATCCGAAATCTGCGCCAGTTTAGGCAATCTAGTACTCGCAGAAGTTCCATATAATAGCCTGTTGAATTATTCAACCTACTGCTTGAAAATTTGTCACTTTTATTGATTGTTAACTCTTTAAATTACCCGTTCTCAACTGAGAGCGGGTATCGTGTTTTTAATAGCTTGCCATATTTCAGGTAAAACATTGCTGAGGCTATGATCACTGTCAAATTCTATCAAGTTTACCCATTCTTTATCTGCTGCATACCTTCGACTAACTTCTATAGCAATAGTCTCATCAGATATTCCATGCATTATTAAAGTGGGTATTTTGCGAGTAATAGGGGTAGATATTACTTCTCTAGCATCAACAATGAATTGATAGCTCAACATTACATCTTTTTTATAGCCGTGATGGTAGACAGGATAATACCCATTTTTTTTCCAGTTGCTCAATACCTGCTCACCTAGAGACTCAGACCAGATAGAGACAAAATCAAAAGCTGGAGCCAATAGAATCAGCCTCTCAACCTGTTCAAAATATTCAGCAAGATAAGTAGCAATCAAACCGCCTAAACTTGAGCCAATTATTACCCAAGATTGCTGAGTATTTTCTAGAAAAATTCCAGCTCTAGCAATTGCACTGCTGATGGTGAAGTTTGTAAAATCTTCTGGGCAAAGATCTGGGACATGAAGAGAAATATTAAACTCACTTTGAAAACTTTGCGCAAAATAGAGAGCTTTTTGTGATTTTGGGCTGGAGGCAAAACCATGAAGATAGAGATACTGGCTCATCTAGGTGCTATTTTAAGAATCCAAATCCTCAACAGAAGAAGCTTGGTAGAGCTTATCTAGCTGACGACGAGCATCTTCAACATTGACAGAGCGGATCACCAAAAGAGGCTCATCGGTAGGCTGTCCATTCTCATCAAAAAGCTCAGGATGTCTTTTTACCAGATTTTGAGGTTGCCCACGTCGGCGGCTCTGTTGTCCGCTTTCAAAACTGACTGAAACTAGGCTCTTAATCAGATTAGTGATAGTGATAAAGGCAATGATGGTAAAAGCGGCGATGTAGAGAAGATGTAACATTTTATTTTTAGCCTATTTAGAATTTTGTTTTGAATTGATCCTCACCAGAGAATCCCTAACCCCTTATCTATAATATTAACTTCATTTACATTTCTTAAAACATTTCTTAAAGGGACTCTTTTTAGCCTATTGTATGGTAGGTGGGTATGGAAGAAGGAAATTTCGTGAACTTTTCTAAAGCTTGAAGGTGATCATCACTCAGGGCTGCCTTTTGAGCTTTAAAATGTGAACTTAAAGTTTTCCCTCCAATTCCTATATTTAAAAAGGAGAACTCAAATACAGATGCCTGATACACAACTTGTAAAGCCTTATAATGATGATCCCTTTGTTGGCCATTTAGCTACCCCAATTTCTGCTTCTGGTTTCACCAAAGCTTTTATCGGCAATCTTCCGGCCTATCGTAAAGGACTATCTCCTCTGCTGCGAGGATTAGAAGTAGGTATGGCCCATGGTTATTGGTTAGTTGGACCCTGGACTATCTTAGGCCCTCTGCGCGATTCAGAATATGCTGCCAAAGGTGGTCTGATTTCTGCTGTGGCGCTTGTTTTGATAGCTACAATAGCTCTTTCTGCTTATGGTTTGGTTACCTTCCAGGGTAATCGTGATTCCAAAACTGATAGTCTTCAGACTTCGGAAGGTTGGAGTCAGTTTGCTGGCGGCTTCTTTATTGGTGCTACTGGTGGAGCTTTTGTCGCCTATCTGCTTCTAGCTAACTTCCATATTGTAGATGGTATGTTCCGTGGTACATTCCACTAACGACTTATTCTACTAATTAAAAATCAACCAATAGCATAGGAGAATTTAATAATGACCGGAGCATATGCAGCATCATACCTACCTTGGATTTTAATCCCAGTAGTTACTTGGATAGTACCATTGGTAGCCTTTGGTTTACTTTTTATTCATATAGAGAGTGACGCTTAAAAACTAGTTAGTTTTGAGATAGCCTCACCTTTTCTCAAGGGTGAGCTATTTTTTTAGCAAAAAAGTTGAGGTTGGCAAAAACTTGTTAAAAAGGTTAATTGATAGTGATGGGTTCAATGCAGTAGTTAAAGCGCGCTATGGCTATCTGCTCTATAACAAAAATGATATTTATATAGGCCGAGGAATCGAAAAATATGGCGAATGGAGCGAGTTTGAAGTAGAATTGTTCCGCCAGATTTGTCAGCCTAGTGATGTTGTTGTTGAAGTAGGAGCCAATATCGGTAGTCAAACTATCGCGCTTTCTCAAATGGTAGGCAATGGAGGTAGGGTCTATGCCTTCGAGCCTCAGAGAATAATTTTTCAAACCCTATGTGCCAATATGGCGCTCAATAGTATTACTAATGTCGAATGTGTTCAAGCGGCAGTTGCTTCATCTACAGGTTTTATCTTTATTCCCGATATTGACTATCACAGAGAAAGTAACTTTGGGGGAATCTCTGTAGATGCCTTTGAGCAAGGGTTTAAAGTACCTAAAATCAAACTGGATGATTTTTTGGAGATTCCTAGGCTCAAGCTAATCAAAATTGACGTTGAGGGCATGGAAGCAGAAGTAATCAAGGGAGCTGCAGAACTTATTGAAAAATTCAAACCGATTCTCTACGTAGAAAATGATCGACAAGAAAAATCTGAAAATTTGATCAAGACAATCCGCTCATTAGATTACAAGCTTTATTGGCATGCCCCTTATTACTACAACCCTAATAATTTTGCAGCAGAGCTAGAAAATATTTATCCTGGGTCAATTGCCAAGAATATGCTTTGCCTACATCAGAGCTCTAAAATAGAGTTAAATGGATTTACTGAAGTTCTCAGTTAAAACCAAATCAAAGAGATAGAGGGGTTTAAGTGCGCATTTTAATTATGGGCGGTACTCGTTTTATTGGAGTCTGCCTGACTAGAATTCTCTTAGAGCAAGGGCATGAGGTAGTTCTGTTCAATCGTGGCAACCGAGCCTCTCCTGCAGATGGTGTTGGTCAGATTACAGGAGATAGGCTTGATCTAGTCCAACTCAAGGACAAATTAGCAGGTGAAAAATTTGACGCAATTTTTGATAACAATGGCCGGGAGCTAGCCGATACCCAACCTCTAGTAGAGATATTTAAAAAGCAATCTCCCCACTTTATCTATGTAAGTTCAGCTGGAGTGTATCAAAAATCTCATATATTACCCCATTGCGAAGGAGATCCTGTTGATCCTAAAAGTCGCCACTTGGGAAAATTCACCACTGAGGAATATTTAAAAAATAGTGGTATACCTTGGACTTCTGTAAGGCCAGTTTATATCTATGGTCCAAACAACTACAATGACCTAGAAGCTTGGTTCTTTGACAGATTAGTACGAGGACGAACTATTCCTATTCCCGAAAATGGTTTGCATATCACCCAACTAGGACATGTTGAAGATTTAGCAAGGGCAATGGCCAATATTCTAGTATCTCCCAAGGCAATTGGAGAAATTTACAATATTTCCGGTGATCGCTATGTCACCTTTGACGGGCTTGCTCAATCCTGCGCGCTAGCAGCAGGTACTGATATCGATATTGTGCATTACAATCCTAAAGAGTTTGACTTTGGCAAGAAGAAAGCCTTTCCCTTAAGAGTTCAGCATTTCTTTACTGATATCAACAAAGCCCAGAATGATTTAAATTGGCATCCCCAATTTGATCTAATTTCTGGATTAGCAGATTCTTTTGAGAGAGATTATAAAATCTCCGGTCGAGACAAGAAGGAAATCGACTTTTCTACTGATGAGCAAATCCTCAGAGGGTCGTCTGGTTGAAGAAGGCTTTCTTAAAGTGGAGCATTAATATAGGTTTGCTAGGTTTACTTAGCTCCTGTAGTTTTAGCTCAGTAAGCATGAGCCAAGGTATGCTCAATGGACGCTACAACAATGAACAAGTTACCCTCAGTGCCAATGGCAAATGGCTGGCCTTGGTGAGTGACCGTTCAGGCACTCCCCGCTTGATGCTCTATAACTTGAGTGAGCAGCGTTTTGTTGATTTACCCTTTATCAATACAGATGAAGCGGTGGTGGAAAGCCCGAGCCTGAGTCGTACTGGACGCTATCTTGTCTATATAACCAGCATAGATGGTAAACCCGATATCATCCTCTATGATCGGCTCACGCAACGCCAGGAGATCCTCACTCAAGGTTACAGGTCATGGGTCAAGAGACCCAAAATCAGTGCAGATGGTCGATATGTTGCTTTTGAAACATCACGACGCGGGCATTGGAATATTGAAGTTTTAGATAGAGGTCCCTATGTTGAGCTTGATATTCCAGATGGCAGCCCAGTCAATTCGCCAAATCGATGAACAAGAACAAAAAGTTCTTTTATTTGTCTCTAATATCTATCGCTGCTGTGGTTAACGGCTGTGGTGGTTACCCTACAGTTGTCTCTCTACCTTATGATTTTAGAGGAACAAGTATCAATAGCGCAGCAACTGAAAGCTTTCCCCAAATAGCTCCGCCTTATATTGTTTTTGTTTCGGATCGCAATGGCATCCAATCGGTCTATCTCTACAATTCACAAAACAGAAAACTAGTAGATCTTCTCGGGCTCAACTTTTTAGATGCGATCGCCTCAAGCCCTAGTATTTCAGAAGATGGCAGATATATAGTCTTTGTGGCTAATCGCAATGGCCGCTCTTGTATTTATCTCTATGACAGGCAAACCAGACAAAGACGCAATCTGACAGAAAACATTGAAGCAGAAGTTCGCAATCCCAGTATCAACGCCGATGGCAACCGCATTGTCTATGAAATCGCCCGCAATGGGCATTGGGAAGTAGCTTTTATAGATTTATAGAACTATGCTTGCGCTCGAGCAGCATATCAATAATTTGGTAGTTAGCCTCAGGAAAAGAGTACAGATGGAGATCTTCTATCTTGCTCCAGCGAACCTCTTGACATTGCAGTAGCTGGGGCTCTCCATCTTTATAGCGGCAATGGTGAACAATCAAGGTTAAGACCAAATCGCTATAACTATGCTCTATAGTAACAAGATGCTCTCCCACTTCTATATCTATAGCTAACTCTTCTTTGACTTCTCTGATGATACAGTTTTCGATGGTTTCGCCCTCTTCTACTTTGCCGCCTGGAAACTCCCAAAACCCACCGAAAACCCCGCCAGGTAACCTGCGGTCGATTAAAACTTCACCTTCTGGGTTAGTGATAACCGCCACCGCTATGATTTTATTTGGCAATGTCTTCTAATGATTGCAGTGATTTTTCAAAGTTAAGTCTTTGTTCGGCATTGCGCAGAAAATAACCACTCATCATTGCAGAAGCCAAAAGTCGACCTAGATGATCTCTATTGGTGCTTATTGTCACACCAAAATGCTCACCTGGAAGATTTCCCAAAAGACCCATAATGTTGCGCTCCATCACTTGGAATACTTCGTTAGACTCTGGCTTGGAAAGGTGAGAAACAGTTTCTGGACTTAGAGATTGCAAATATTCCCATAAATGCTCTCTTGAATCACCATCTCCTTGGAGGAAAAACTGGGGGTGTCTAGCTTCGTTGTTCATGCTCAACATCCTTAAATTAAGAAATATAACTTTCACTTATATTCTAATTTAGCAGTCACTGGCTAAATTAGAAGGTTCGGTTCTACCTACAGATTTCCACACCTCAACTGGCCAGGTATTCGCGCAAACCATTTGTCCTTTTGCGCAATTTAGACAAAGCTTCTCTTTCAATTTGTCTAACTCTTTCTCTGGAGATATCCAAATAGATCCCTATTTTGGAAAGGGTCATTGGTTGTCCATTGTTTAAGCCATAGCGCAAAGAAATCACTTCTTTTTGCTGATCTGTTAGATCATTCATTAAATTTTCTAGATCCATTTGGAGAGAAGTATAGACAGTAAACTCTTCTGGAGAGGAATTATGATCCTCTAGTAGTTCACTGAGCTCTGTATCTTGGTTATCTCCCACCTTGAGATCTAGAGAAAGTGGCTGGCGGGCTCTTTCTAAATACTCGCGCACTTGCTTGGGGGAAAGCTCTAGCTCATCGGCTATCTCGATAATCGTAGCTGATCTTCCTTTTTCTTGGGCTAGAGATCTTTGGGCTTTTTTGATTTTATTGAGTTTCTCTGTAATATGAATTGGCAGTCTGATTGTGCGGCTTTTTTCAGCTATGGCTCTGGTGATAGCCTGTCTGATCCACCAATAGGCATAGGTTGAAAAACGATAACCCTTGGTAGGATCAAACTTTTCTACCCCTCTTTGCATACCAATTGTTCCCTCTTGAATCAGATCGAGTAGATCCATATTTCTTTTGAGGTATTTTTTGGCAACAGATACAACTAAACGCAAGTTGGCTTCAACCATCCTGCGCTTAGCCCGCTCACCCAGGGTAATAATTTTGAGAAGCTCTTGTTCAGTAAGGCAAGCAGATTGTGCCCAGGTACTGTTATCGGCATCCTCGGGAAGTTTCTCTTTAATCTGGTTTACAAGCACCATTTGTTGTACTTGCTTGGCCAGAACAATCTCTTCTTCATGGGTTAACAGGGGAACTCTGCCGATTTCTTTTAGATAAGTACGAACAGGATCTGTTTGGTTTTTAGCAGTTTTCATAAGTCGACGATAGCTATAAATCCCTTATTCGCTTGGGCCCAGTAAAAAATGGGGAATTTCCAGATTTTTTCAAAAAATGACTTTGATATATGTAGTAAAGACTACTTAAACTTTATTTTGAACAGCACAACTAATTTATTATCTAACTTTACCTCAAGAGTTAAGATTTGTAAAGTTTCTGAATTTTACGGTGTGGTGCGGTAATTCCCCTTTTACCATTTCGGTCAGTTAGGTTCACAATAGAGTTAGTGTAATTAGTTAAAGTGACTTAAATCTAGATATGTTACGTAAAGTCCTAGTTGTTATGCTTGGTCTCTCGCTATGTCTGAGCACCTTCAGCTGTGTCGGACCAAGAGTACAGACCAAATCAGTACCTGTGGTTAACCAAGTTCAGAGATCCTCTGTTCTGCCAGATGGGAAATACCCACTCCAGCAGGTTAGCTATAGCGATGCTGATGGTCGCTACAGTCTAATGTTGCTCAATACCCCAGAGGGGACTTCACCCCTATTTCAGACGCAGCGTTTACAAATGGCTCGCTTGAGTGACGAACAGGTCAAGCAAAATGCCAAAAGTTTCCTAGAGGTAAAAAATAAAGAGCCTATTGCTTATCTGTCTGAAGATTTTAAAATCGATTATGTCCACGCTGTGACTGAAGCGCGCACTAATCCAGAAACTGGCGCAAGACAGGAAGTGGTAGTACGCCAAGAGTCCAGCGCTTGGAGTCCCTTCTTTGGAGCTCTAGCTGGACAAGCTGTAGGAAATGCTCTCTTTCGTCCTCAATACTATGTTCCCCCTGTCTATCAAGGAACTGTAATGAGAGGCTTTGGAGGATATGGTACCAGCTATGACGATGCTGTAGGTCGTTACCAAAACCGTTACAATCAACCGCCAGCAGCAGTTAGAAACCGTCAAGTTCTACGTAGCTCTGGAAGTTTCTATGGTGGTAGCTCCACTACTAGATCCTATCCGGGAGGCTATTCCAATTATTCCAATAGAAGCAGTGGTGCGGGCTTTGGCTCAAGCCGACTAAACTCCTCTGGAAGAAGTAACTATAGCCCCAGCCGCAGCAGTTTCGGTAGCTCCAGACGTAGTAGTTTCGGCAGCTCCTCAATGCGCAGACGCTAAATCTAATCAAAATAAAAAAGAAAAAAGGGAGTAAATCCCTTTTTTTTGTCTTATTGTTTTGTTTTAGCGATCTACTGAGCCCATAATTACATCAATGCTACCTAGAATAGCCATAATGTCGGCTACTTTGACTCCTTTGAGCAATTGAGGAAGGATTTGCAAGTTATTAAAATCAGGAGCTCTGATCTTCCAACGCCAGGGAAAAACATCATCATTGCCGACAATGAAGATACCTAGCTCACCTTTGCCGCTTTCTAGGCGCACATAGTGTTCTCCTTTGGGGATTTTAAAAGTGGGAGGAACTTTCTTGGCAATATATTGGTAATCAAAATCATTCCAACTAGATTTTTTACCCTCAGCCATACGCTTAGCTTCAAGGTTTTCATAGGGGCCACCAGGGATGGCTTTTAAGGCCTGTCGGATAATCTTGAGCGATTCACGCATCTCACGAATACGTACCAGATAACGAGCGTAACAGTCTCCAGCAGTTTCCCACTGAACTTCCCAGTCCAACTCGTCATAGCATTCATAGTGGTCTACTTTGCGCAGATCCCATTTGACACCTGAACCTCTGAGCATTGGTCCAGAAAGTCCCCAGTTGATTGCCTCATCTCTGGTAACAGTACCTATACCTTCAACCCGACGGCGGAAGATTGGATTGTTAGTAATTAGACGTTCATACTCATCTATTTTGGGTGCAAAATAATCACAGAAATCTTCGCACTTGTCATTCCAACCATAGGGTAGATCTGCGGCCACTCCACCTATACGAAAATAATTGTTATTGATTAGGCGCATTCCTGTGGCTGCTTCCCAAAGATCATAGATAAGTTCTCTTTCTCTAAAAATATAGAAAAAGGGAGTCTGCGCTCCAACATCTGCCAAAAATGGACCCAACCAGAGCAAATGATTAGCGATGCGGTTGAGTTCCAGCATGATCACACGGATATACTGAGCTCTTTTAGGAACAGCTACATCGGCGAGTTTTTCGGGAGCATTGACAGTGATTGCTTCATTAAACATTCCTGCTGCATAGTCCCAACGACTGACGTAGGGAACATACATTACATTGGTCCTATTTTCAGCAATCTTTTCCATTCCACGGTGGAGATAGCCAATTACAGGTTCACAGTCAATCACGTCCTCTCCGTCTAATGTGACGATCAAACGCAACACACCATGCATTGAAGGATGATGAGGTCCCATGTTCAGAACCATAGGTTCTGTTCTAGTTTCAATTTTAGCCATGGTAGAGATTTTTCCCTTGGGTGAACTGACTTTAGTTTGTAATCACTATTGTAAATCAGGAACTCCTAAGTGCAAAATAAGTCATCTCATCTAAAAATACAAATATAAAATTTATATGTTTAAAAGTTTTTCTAAATTGCTTGCTGGCTTTTGTTTGCTGACTTTGGCTCCTCTTCCGGCTAATGCTGGCAATACTCTAGAGCATATTAAACAAACAGGGGTTATAGTTGCTGGAACCAGAAAAGATGCAGTACCTTTTGCCTATATCGATGACAAGGGCCAATGGGTAGGCTATTCTGTGGATATTTTGGAGGCAATTCGCCAAGAAGCCCAAAGACAACTAGGCAGGCCAATTAAATTGAAACTAGTTGAAGCCAATGAGAGCAACCGTTTTTCTGCTATCCAAGCCCGCAGCATAGATCTTGAATGCAGCACGACTACCTTTACCTGGGAGCGTACAAAAAAAGTAGATTTTTCTTTGAGTTACTTTGCGGCAGGAACTCAACTGCTAGTCAATAAAAATAGTACTTTGGGTAAAATTGATACTCTAGCTGGCAAAAAAATTGGAGTACTTGCCAATTCCACAAATCAAGAGGCTATAAGAACTCAGCAGCCCAAAGCCCAATTGATCATAGTCAAAGATTATGCCAATGGTATTGAACTACTAAAATCTGGCAAAATAGACGGATTTGCAGCAGATTCGATCGTTTTGGAAGGATTACAAAGAAAAAATAAAAACCAATTCAAAATTGTACCCAAAACACCATATCAGTATGAATCTTATTCCTGCATGTTACCTAAAGATGATTCTGATTGGCGCAATCTGGTCAATTACACATTGGTTAAATTCATGGAGGGCATCATCAATGATCAGCCTCAATCTGTTGGTATTTATGAGCATTGGTTTGGTGAAAATGGATTAGCTCCCTATCCGCGCGATAGTGTCAACCGTTATTTTGAAGGGATTGTCAATTCTTATGAGTGGATTCCTCTTTTTGATACTGAGAAATAAAAAAACATATCAATAAAAAACGTTATGGTAAAAATTGTGAATTCTAAAAATAGTTAACGTAATGGATATCAGGGCTGTTGTTGGGTAGTCATCTTACTCCTGCTTTTGCTTACTATGTATGCTATGCTCCACCGGATCCATCTGGAACGAGCGATCCATCTGATAGCTGTGCTGAGGAAGATCTGAGTTATTAAGATCTGAGTCATAACGATTCGTTATATTTATCGTATATTCCTTATTCCAACCTGAGTTATGCCAATCTGAGGTATAGCGACATATTTGAATCTAATCTGACTGGTGCCAATCTCACTGGTGCAATTGTAAAGGGAGCTGATTTTTCTGAAGCAATTCTAACAGATGCTAATCTTAACTATATTGACCCCTTGAGTCCACCCAATTTTTCTAAAGCTAAATTAGATGGTGTTGCTGCTATAGGAGCCGAGTTGCAAGGTGCTAATTTTCAAGGAGCAAGTATAGTTGGCTCTTATCTGGATCATGCTAATTTTCAAGGAGCAAATTTAGCTGGAAATATACTAACTAACAATTATTTTGTAGGAACAAACTTGAATGGTGCTGATTTTGAAGGAGCAGATATCTCAGGCAATAATTTCAACGGAGCAAGTTTGCAGAATGTCAATCTCAAGGGCGCAATAATCACACCAGATCAATTACAAAGTATTATAGCAAATGGGTTTACTGGAATCTTGCCTGATGGCAAATCTTTTGATGTACCTGAACCTAGTTTTTTTTGGTGGAATTGTAGTTGGTGTAGTTGGATTAGTTGGTTTGAGAGTTAGAAGAAAACCTTAACCAAAAGTTAACCCTTTTTTGATGAAAATGAAGCAAAAGCTAGACCAATTGGATTGACCATACCACTGGCAAAGGTGCTCTGAACACCATGCAGATAGAGATGTAGATTTTTCTTTGAGTTACTTTTTTCTAATACTGAGAAGTAAAAAACCTTAACCAAAACTTAACTGAAACTTAACTGAAACTTAACCTAGTTGGGATCATATAAAGTTATAAATAACTTAGACAGTTAATGAACTTGCTAGTAAAAGCCCTTTTTTCATAAGGGTCACTTTTTTTTGCATTTTTATTGAACTTGAATTCAAGTGCGATGACTTTTTCTACTTCTTACTAATTTTTACTCTATACTTTTTTTTATGGTTGCCATCCAACTGCCTCCTGTATCGACTAGTGACACTCTTGTTCAAAATAGTATCGTTTACGCTGAAAATATTCTCCAGTCAATCTCTCAAGATAGCAATAGTTTCTACGATATTATCTCTAGAGCTTTTGGCACTATCTACAATCCTATTTTGGCTGAATCGATACGCAGTCAATGGGCTAGTGGAGATTTTAGTAACCTGCCTTCTATTCAAGTTCTCTCTTCTGGGATGAATGGGGTAGCGGCTTATGGTAGTAGTACTAATACTATATACATAAATCAAAGCTTTCTAGATAGCAATCAACCAGATCTTTTAAATACAGTTTTATTAGAAGAGATTGGGCATTTTCTCTACGACCAAAGCCAAGGGAGCAGTACTGGTGAAACCGGAGCAAT
>CAISPN010000054.1 GCA_903887375.1 uncultured cyanobacterium | reverse complement strand
TGCAGTATTAACGACTAAAAGTGTTCAATCTTTTGCCGAATTATCTTTATCGCCAGTATTTAGAAGGAAATGGCCATCATTGTATGAGGCAATAGAAGATGTGCGACCACAGCGTGATGAATTAATGAAGTTATGTATTAATAAGATCCCAGATATTCAAGATAAACGAATAATTTTAGCAGGAGACCATACCCCTTGGTCAAGATTATATGCGGCAACTCTCAAAGATAGAACATACCAGCATGGTCCCAAAGTCATTACTCAAGTTTAGACTAAATTAGTACTTTAATATGAATTTAGTTCGATTTTTGGGGTTTAATCGAAATCTTTTTTACTTTTGTTAGTAAAAAGATACGAATACTTTTTTGTACTTCTGTTTAAATTTATAAGCAGACTAAAGTTAATCAGCTATGTACTAAAAGCTGAAAAAAGAATAGAAAAAGAAAAATTATGAGTTAATTTGCTTCTTTTTTCTCTTTAGGAGTTCTCGAATATCCTTTTTTGACGATAGGATAACGAATTTTTTTAGTACGTTTTTGTCCTTTGGGCCAACCTTTGGACTTTCCGCGTGGTTTGGGGTTTTTGGCAGGAGTGCCAATCACTGTCAAAAGTCCAAGGAAAGACTGGGCAACTCTTCCAGGGGTTAAGTATCCTACTTCCTGATTCTTCTGCCAGGGCAAAGGATTATCTTTAACTATCTCACGGGCTAACCATAATTGCCAAGTTAAAGGAGGCATTAAGTCACTCCAACGTTCTCTAAACCCAACTTTCAAGAATTGCTCACAGATCTAAAAATCGTTGTAAAAATTGATTCAACTGATGAAAGAGCAACTATTAAATTAAGCGAACGAGTCTCAATTGCTCTTTCAAGCCCTAATGAAATTAATCGTTTTGGCGGGCTAAGCTTAGGAGAATCTTGGGCCTTGGTTAATGGAATCAGTCCCTATCGAGCTGATGATGGGGAAATTAAATGGCTCGTTAAAGACAATAGGGGCTTGATTGGCTTACCTATCTGGATTGATCGCCAGAGTTCTCAAGGTACATTTCAAAGGTATAGTATTGGTGAATTTAGTCCAGATTGTTGGACTAGTATCTCACCACCGAAAAACCCAGAGAAACAGCCTTCAAAAAAAAGTAAATAGATTACTGCTTTATACTGAAAAACAATGGACAAGATAAAATTCCTGCAACTTGTCCAGTTTCAGCAGAGCTTGTGATGAATTACCAAGTGAGTTTGAGCTAAAAGTTCAAGCTATCTAAAAATTGCTAGCCTGATAAGGAACTGTATTAAATATGTCACTCTTAAACTTTCGTCTTTTAAGTAATATTGTCCTTATTTGTGTCACTGGAATTGCTTTGGTAAGTGCAACAACTCAGATAATTCTCTCTAATTCCAGCACTAGTTTTTCCGCTACAGTCAAGGAAAATAAATTTCCTGATCCCAAAATTGATCTTCCCATATCTGCAGTGAAAAAAGAACAGACTCTAGTTCTTGCTGGGGGATGCTTTTGGGGAATGGAGGCTGTTTTTGAGCATCTTAAAGGTGTTTCAAAAGTAGTTTCTGGTTATGCAGGTGGGAGTGCAGATACAGCTCATTATGAGATTGTAAGTGGTGGAAATACAGGTCATGCCGAGTCAGTAAAAATCACCTATGATCCATACAAAATATCCTATGGACAAATACTAAAGATTTATTTTGCAGTAGCGCATGATCCTACTCAATTGAACCGTCAAGGTCCTGATTCGGGTTCCCAATATCGTTCAGTGATATTTTTCACCAACAATGAAGAAAAAAAAGTTGCGCAGAGTTATATCTCACAACTTAATAAATTAAAGCTTTTTGGCAATCCTATCGTTACTCAGATAGTCCGCCTCAATAAATTTTATGCTGCTGAAGATTATCATCAACATTTCATTGCTCGCAATCCAAACTACCCTTATGTTGTGATCAACGATTTACCAAAACTTCAACAACTCAAAAGCCAGTTTCCCAATCTATACAAGAATTACAGCAAATTGAGACCATTTAAGCCACAATTATAGATTATCGAATTGATTCAGCAAAGAGACCACAATGTTGAAACCAATTGATAGCATCATCCTCTGAAATGACATTAATAGCATTAGTGATAGCAACATCTAAG
>CAISPN010000053.1 GCA_903887375.1 uncultured cyanobacterium | reverse complement strand
TGTTTTTGTTCTAGATAGATAGAATAATTGCCTATATACTCTTGTAGAGTGCCCTGTTGTTCAAAGGCAAAGATTTTATCAACTGTGCGATCTAGAAAATAGCGATCATGAGATACTACAATCACACAACCGTTGAAATCTTCCAGATAATCTTCCAAAATAGCTAAAGTTTGGACATCTAGATCATTGGTGGGCTCATCTAGGATCAAAACATTCGGAGCGCCAATTAAGATCCTCAAAAGAAATAATCTTCTTTTTTCACCCCCAGATAGTTTACTCAAAGGTGCATATTGCTGTGCAGGAGGAAAGAGAAATCTCTCTAGCATTTGCGAAGCTGTAATCACACTCCCATCAGCAGTTTTAACTAACTCTGCTACTTCTTTGAGATAGTCAATGACCCTTTGTTGCTCGTTCGGGAGCATATCATCACAATGCTGATCAAAATAGCCTATATGTATTGTTGGACCAATTTCAACTGTTCCATTATCAGCGCTAGTTCGATTGGCAATAATATCCAGCAAGGTAGACTTGCCTGCCCCATTAGGACCAATAATCCCTATGCGATCTTCTGGCTGAAAAATACAAGAAAAGTCTTTAATTAAGGTATTGCCATTGTAAGATTTAGAAATATTGTTTAGTTCAATTACCTTTTTGCCAATACGCCGGCTAGCAGTGGTGATCTCTACCTTACCCTGGGCTTGTTTAAACTCCTTCTGTTGCATTTGCCGGATTCGCTCTATCCTGGCTTTTTGTTTAGTACTGCGAGCTTTGGGTCCTTTTTTGAGCCATTCCAGCTCCCTTCTTAGTACTCCGCCAAATTTGCGCTCACTGCTGGCTGCTGATTCTTCCGCTTGCGCTTTTTTTTCCAGATAGTAGCTATAGTTTCCTGCATAGCTATAGAGCTCGCCGCGATCTATCTCCAAAATATTATTGGTCACCCGATCTAGAAAATAACGATCATGGGTGATCAATAAAAGAGCTCCCCGGTAGCGCCCAAGATAGCCTTGTAACCATTCTACTGAAGCTGCATCGAGGTGGTTAGTGGGCTCATCCATCAGCAAAATATCAGGAGTTGCCAACAGAGCGCTGGCTAAAGCTACTCTCTTGCGATAACCACCAGAGAGCTCGCCAATTTTTTTGCCAAAATCATTAATTCCCAATTTGTTGAGGATAATTTTAGCATTATTTTCCAAATCCCAATCTCCTGAAACATCTATCTGCTCAGTATTATCAGCAAATACCTGCTCTAGGACTGTTTTACTCTCGTCTATATCGCTTTGTTGGGCAATATAAACTACCCTAGCGCCTTGGCTAAAGGTAATCTCTCCATCATCGCAAGACTCTATGGCTGCAATGATCTTGAGCAGGGTCGATTTACCAGAACCATTAGTACCAATTAAGCCGGTTTTGCTGCCTTTAGAGAGAGAAAAGCTGGCATCTTTGAGAACCTCCTTAATGCCGAAGTCTTTTTTGAGGGATCGCACTGTCAGGAGGTTCATAGATCTTTACTTGGATATTATTCTTTGATTATAGGCTAGCTAATTACTAGAATTCGCCAATGATTTTGGCAAGATCCCCATCATTTCATCTTCCTTTAAAAGAATTTTAAATATACTTTATAATTCAATTGGTAGATTTAGGAGGTAGATATGTCAGAAGTAAATGGTGTAATGATGCAATATTTCCACTGGTATATTCTACCAGATGGACAACTGTGGAATCAATTTGCAAAATCCGTAGAAGATCTAGCCAAGGCGGGGATTACTGCCTTTTGGTTTCCTCCTGCATATAAAGGTACTGCGGGTGGCTATGATGTGGGCTATGGAACTTATGATCTGTTTGATTTAGGTGAATTTGATCAAAAAGGGTCTATAAGAACTAAATATGGAACTAAAGAAGAATATTTAAACGCAGTTAAAGCAGCACATGAAGTTGGTACTCAAGTCTACGCTGATGCTGTTTTTAATCATAAAATGGGAGCAGATTTAGCAGAAGATGTAGAGGCAATGCCTTTTGATCTCAATAATCATAACAATCCAATAGGACAACCTCAAACTATAAAAGCTTGGACCCATTTTACTTTTCCTAGTCGAGCTGGCAAGTATTCAACCATGGAATGGCGCTGGTGGCATTTTAATGCCATAGACTACAATGCCAATAACGAAAATGAAAAAGCAATTTTTTTATTTAGGGACAAGTCATTTAGTAGTGAAGTTGATCTAGAAAAGGGTAATTATGATTATTTAATGGGTTGTGATCTAGATATAGAGCATGAAGATGTACGCGAAGAGCTAAAATACTGGGGAGAGTGGATTGTTGATACAGCAGGAGTCGATGGTTTTCGCTTTGATGCCGTTAAACACGTGGCTTCAGAGTTTTTTCAAGAATGGATTGCGCATTTACGCTATTACTCCAAGAAAAACCTCTTTGCTGTTGGAGAATATTGGTCTTATGATGTTAGGTCCCTGGATCATTTCATTAAATCTACGCATGGAAAATTAGCTCTTTTTGATGCGCCCTTACATGGCAATTTTTATACTGCAAGTAAAGAAGGGAAAAATTATAATCTATCCAAAATCTTTGATGGTACTTTGGTTCAACAACACCCAGCATTAGCAGTAACATTAGTTGAAAATCACGATACTCAACCGTTACAAGCTTTGGAATCCAATATTGAGTCTTGGTTTAAACCTCTTGCCTACGCTTTGATATTACTTCGTGCTAATGGCTATCCTTGTATCTTCTATGCAGACTATTATGGTGCTCATTACAAGGATAAAGGAAAAGATGGCAACGAATATGAAATTTGGCTTGATAGCCATAAAGAGATAATTGATCAATTCCTGTATGCTCGTAAAACCTATTGTTATGGAATACAGTATGACTATCTAGATTATCCTAACACTATAGGTTGGACAAGATTGGGAAGTGAGGAGCATCCAGGGGGTATGGCTGTTGTCTTAAGTAATAGTGATGACGGTTGGAAATCAATGGAGATAGGACAAATTAATCGCACTTACATCGATATTACTGGACATATTGGTGAACCAGTTAAGACTGATGAAAAAGGATGGGGTATTTTCTATTGTAAAGGTGGTTCTGTTTCAGTTTGGGTTCCAAAAGATTAATCTGCACAACAAACATAGTACCAAATATCAAGCTTAAAGCAACAGGAAAAGCCCCGATTTTCGGGGCTTTGTAATAATAACGTGAATTATTCTTTAACTGGTGCTAGCTTGATATCCTTTGCCAAACCAAGAGTTCTTAAAAACACTATGGTCATCCAAGTAAAATCAATTTCCCACCAAGCCAATCCATGACGAGCTGAATATTGATAAGCATGGTGATTGTTGTGCCAGCCTTCACCAAAGGTTAAAAGTGCTACCCACCAACAATTTGTAGAATTATCGTTGGACTCATAACTTTTATAACCAAATTTGTGAGTAGCACTATTGACAAACCAGGTTACATGGAAAACCAGCACCAGACGTACAAATATTCCCCAGATCACCCAAGACCATCCTCCTATGGCAAAAAGAATCAAGCCCAAAACAACTTGAATAGGGATAAAATACTTTTGCATAAATTGATAGACTGGATCACTTGCGATGTCTTTCGTATAGCGATCTACATAATTACTGGCTGGATTTTTACACAGCATCCAATTGAGATGACTCCAAAGAAAACCTTTATTAGAATCATGCGGATCTTCAGGAGTATCGGAGAACTTGTGGTGTATACGATGCAATCCAACCCATTCAATAGGGCCTCCTTGGCAAGCTAATGTTCCACAGAACACAAAAAAATATTCTAATAATTTAGGAGTCTCAAAACTGCGATGAGTTAAAAGCCTATGGTAACCCAAGGTAATCCCGAGTCCAGCAGTTACCCAATAGAAAAAGAAAGCAACCCCCACCGCACCCCAACTGAAGTTACTTGGCAGTAATGCTAAAAGGGCAATCAAGTGAATAACACTCATGTAGATGATAATATTCCAATCTGGAATAAATTTTTCGGACGTGACAACATTCATGTGGTAACCTAATTGAGATACAAGGATGGACGTACTGTTCTTGGAAAAAAATCTCTGGCAACTACTATAGTAATGACTGCTGGAAAAGAAATCAAATTTTTGATAAATCTCTATTGCTGGCAGTCTTCACAAAATAAAGAGAGCTTTTTGGCTTTATGGAATCATTGACTATATTAAAGGCTGCAGAAAAAGCCCTCTTACCTATCTTTTCCGAAATTGACAACCAGGTCAAGCAAAATCTGAGAAAAGTTCTTCAAGCTTTTCGCGATCATCATGTTGGAGTTCAACATTTTAGTTCCGTCACAGGATACGGATATAGTGATTTGGGTCGCGAAACCTTTGATCTAATTCTAGCTCAAATTTTTCAAGCAGAAGCTGCTTTAGCCAGGGTTCAAATGGTCTCCGGTACTCATGCGATTGCCTGCGCTCTTTTTGGGATTCTTCGGCCAGGCGATGAAATGCTCTCACTCACAGGCGCTCCTTATGACACATTAGAGGAAGTAATTGGCCTAAGAGGAGAAGGTCAAGGCTCTCTGAAGGATTTTGGGATATCCTATCGCCAAATTGATCTAAGCGCAGATGGGCAAGTTGATTGGGAGGCAATCTCAACAGCAGTTGATCTCCAGAAAACTCGTTTAGTGGCAATTCAAAGATCCTGCGGGTATTCTTGGAGAGCTAGTCTTTCTATCGCCCAAATTGAAAAAATTATTGCCATAGTCAAAAGACAAAATCCCAATGTGGTCTGTTTTGTAGACAATTGTTATGGTGAGTTTGTCGAAAGCCAGGAACCCACTGCTGTTGGAGCTGATCTAATGGCTGGATCCCTTATTAAGAACCCAGGTGGTACGATTGTGACTGCAGGTGGATACATAGCAGGTCGAGCTGAATATGTCGAAGCGGCAGCGCTAAGATTGACTTCACCTGGAATCGGTAGCCACTTGGGCGCAACTTTTGACCAAAACCGTTTGCTCTTTCAAGGGCTTTTTCTAGCCCCTCAGATGGTGGGTGAATCGCTCAAAAGCGCGCATCTGATTGCCTATGTTTTTGATAAGTTGGGCTATAAGGTTAATCCTGCCCCTTTTGCTCCTAGGCAAGATGTGATTCAAGCTGTCACTATGGGATCAAGAGAAAAGCTCATCGCTTTTTGTCGGGCTATCCAGAAATATTCACCAGTAGGTTCTTACTTAGATCCTATTCCTTCAAATATGCCCGGCTATCATGACGAATTAGTCATGGCTGGAGGGACGTTCATCGATGGCAGTACCTCAGAGCTTTCAGCAGATGGACCTCTTAGAGAGCCATATATTGTCTTTTGCCAAGGTGGTACACATTGGACACATACAGCCCTAGTTTTAGAAGCCCTTTTAGATCAAATTCACTGCAGCCCATAAAGGCTCAGTAAAAAAATTATCCCTAAAGCAAGAGCGCCGAATATCAATAGATTCTTTTGGTTAGGAGTTAGGGTATTAACTCCGAAACCATATTTTAAATTCTCACTGAAACCAGAGGGGGCATTTTGAGCGCCAATATTGGTAAAGACAGCCTTGCTTGCCCCACAGACGGGACAATGCCATGATGTGGGCAATTGCTCAAAGCTCACCCCAGAAGATATATTGGTCTTGCTATCTCCCCTGCTGGGGTCATAGACGTAACCGCATGCTCGACATTCATAGGAAGAAGAAGCCAATTCGGCAAGAGTTTTCTCTGTTGGATGCTCGCTCATAGGTTTTGATTCAAAGAACAATATCTCAAATATTATTGCATATTCAAAATTATTATTAGCAAGATCTTTGATCTTCAGGAATACCCCAGATCTTGATCATCCCATCCCAACTTCCACTGACGAAAGATTGACTATCTTGAGCAATTGCTATGGATTTGACCCAAGTTGAATGAGCTTGAATAGTTTTGATGCATTGCCCATCATTGATATTCCAGATCTTGATCTTGCTATCTTCAGCTCCACTGAGAATAAATTGACCATTGGGATCCACTGTTAGTGAAAGTACAGCGCCTGAATGTCCTTTTAAAGTTTTAAGGCATTGACCATCGTTGATATTCCAGAGCTTAATAGTATGATCATTAGCCCCTGTGATAATAGTTTGACCATCGGGAGCTATTACTACTGATTTCAGACCACTGGTATGACCTTGGAGCGTTCTGAGACATTGACCGCTACTAAGAGCCCAGATTTTAATAGTCTTATCAAAACTTGCGCTGACTATATACTGACCATCTGGTGTAATGGCCACTGAAGTGACCAGATCACAATGGCCTTTAAGAGTTCTGAGACATTGACCGCTACTAAGAGCCCAGATTTTAATAGTCTTATCAAAACTCGCGCTGACTATATACTGACTATCTGGTGTAATGGCTACTGAGTAGATTGAACCAGTATGGCCATTAAGAGTTCTCAGGCATTGACCATCATCAATATTCCATATTTTGATCAACTTGTCCCAACTGCCACTGACTATGTTTCGACCATCTGAGGTGATGGCTACTGACCAGACATATCTAGTGTGACCTTTAAAGATTTTGAGACATTGACCGCTGTTGATATCCCATAAACTAATAGTTTGATTCCAACTGCTACTAACTAAAGATTGACTATCGGGAGAGATTGCTAATGAAATAACGGCGCTTGAATCATTTTCAAGCTTTCTCAAACATTCAGACAAATTATAATAATCAAATCGCCTATCTCTAAAGGCTTGAAAAATCTTTGCTTGGTTTTTTTTCTTGAGTAGTTGATAGGCTCGAAGTTTTACCTGTTGCAAGGAATCATCCAATGCCTTGATTACTAGTTCAACTCCAGCTTCACCATAGTTTAAAGCTTTATTAAGCGCTGCAAGTTTAATAGATAGTGAATCACTTTGAAGATGGAGCTGAACTGCATCAATACCTCCTAAAACTGCAACGCTAGAGAGATCTGGTGCTATTCCACCCAAAACAGCATCATACGCTCCGGGTTGTCTGGTGTTTTTACTCATGTCTGAGCTACCTTGGAATATCTTCTACTATAGATAGATTATGATCAAGATAGCAATTATATTTGCAAATATTACTAAATGTAACCAATCTTATTAAATCAAAGGATTATTAGAAAATGCTAAGAAAATCTATTCCTCGAATTAAAAAACTAACAATAAAAAACTATCGATCTCTATACAAAGTAGAATTAAAAGATATAACTGACTTAACAGTATTTACTGGACCTAATGGTAGCGGAAAATCAACTATTTTTGATGTTTTCGCTTTTTTGGCAGAATGCTTTACAATTGGATTAAGAAAAGCCTGGGATAAACGAGGTAGATTTCGTGAATTAAGAACTAGAGGTCAAGATGGTCCAATAGTTATTGAAATTCAATATCGAGAAGAAGAAAATTTACCTCTAATCACGTATCATCTATCAATTGAAGAAGATAATCAAGGACCCTATATAGCTAACGAATGGTTACAGTGGCGAAGAGGATCACATGGAAAACCTTTTAGATTTCTGGATTTCAAAATAGGAATAGGACAGGCTGTAACAGGAGAATCACCAGATGAAAAAGAAGATACTCGAAATGCCGAAACATTAGCTTCAAGAGAATTTTTGGCAGTTAGTACGCTAGGACAGTTTGCTAAACATCCTCGTGCAAGTGCTCTTAGACGATTTATTGCAGATTGGTATCTTTCTTATTTGAGTGCTGATAACATCAGAGGCCAACCAGAAGCCGGGAGCCTAGAAAGACTATCTTCTAGCGGGGATAATTTACCTAATGTTATTCAATATTTAAAAGAACAATATCCTGAAAGATTGCAAGATATTTTAAAGACTCTCAGCACAAGGGTTCCTCGTTTAGAAAAGGTAGAAGCATCTATAATGCAAGATGGAAGACTATTACTTCAGATTAAAGATGCTCCATTTGAGAAACCAATTTTAGCTAAATTCGCTTCTGATGGAACCTTAAAAATGTTAGCTTATTTGGTTGTATTATACGATCCAAATCCTCCTCAGCTAATAGGCATAGAAGAACCTGAAAATTATCTTCATCCTCACTTATTACATGAATTGGCCGAAGAATGTAAAGCGGCTTCTGCTAACACTCAGCTCATGGTAACTACTCACTCACCTTTTTTTATTGATGCATTAGAACCTGAACAAGTTTGGGTCTTATATAGGAATGAAAAAGGTTTTACACAAGCCAAAAAAACTTCTGAGATGAAAGGTATTAAAGATTTTATAGATAATGGAGCATTATTAGGTCAGTTGTGGATGGAGAATTATTTTGATGTTGGCAATCCTCTTAAAAATTCTGGTATGCCGAAGAAATCTAAGGAGGTTAAATAAATTTGCTTATTGAGTTTCTTGTAGAAGATGCATCAACGGAAGCCTTTTTAGAGGTGATTTTACCAAAAATTTTAGATCGCAGTATTTTTGATAATTGTCAGATTCATCAATTTGGAGGGAAAGATAGGTTATTAAAAAATTTATCTAACCGATTAAAAGGATATAAAAATTGGATTACTGATGATGATAAAATTGTAGTCCTTATAGATCGAGATCGAGATGATTGTAGAGAGTTAAAAAATAAAATTGAGGAAATCGCAAAAGGTGCGGGCTTAATTACTAAATCGTTGGCAAGAGATAATCTAAAATATGCAGTTTTAAATAGAATTGTAATTGAAGAATTAGAAGCTTGGTATTTTGGTGATATTAATGCCATTTGTAAAGCTTATCCCCGTGTTTCAGACAATCTAGGCAAAAAAGAAGGGTATCGAGATCCTGATTCTATTAAAGGAGGAACTGCTGAACGCTTAAAGAAAGTACTAAATGATGCTGGGTATCATAATCATCAAGGACGACTACCAAAGACGCAAGTAGCTAAAGATATTGCCCAATATATGGAACCTCGAAATAACCGCTCAGAAAGTTTTCAGATTTTTTATACCGCTCTACAAGAAATGACATCTATGAAAAAGATGAGCTAAAAAAACAAACTAAGCAAGACTTCTGGTTTAAAAATTCTCCAGGAGAAACTTTAGAGCCTCCACTTTATTGGAATTTTGAGGGATATCCGCAAGAAATACTCTCAGCAAAACAGTTGGATGATTGGAAAAAAGCTTGCAAACTTGAGGTCAATCGAGCAAGAAGCTCACCATATAAGAAACATCATGATTCTTTTGCTTATAGATGTATTGTCGATCTTGAATATAGAGAATTCATTTTACATCAAGTAGACTTTGCTAGTAGCACTAAAAATAGAAAAGATCGCTTATGAAATAGAAGAACAAGGATATTTTGATCCTAAAAATGTTATTGATACTCGTCAAAGAGTAGAAACGGAAATTGCATAAAGACAAGGACAACCAAAATTTTGCAGAGCATTGCTACAAATTTATAATTGTAAATGTGCAATCGCTGGTTTTGATGCCCAAGAGGTACTGGAAGCAGCACATATAGACAGTTACAAAGGAGAGCAAACCAACAATTTTAACAATGGGCTATTGTTAAGATGTGATATTCATACTCTCTTTGATCTATGCAGAATTACGATTCATCCAGAAAGCTATTAAGTAATAATTTCCCAAAAACTTCATCAGACTAGCTATCAAGCGCTCCACAATAGAAAAGTTAACTTACCTAACCAGGTCACAATAAGTAAAGATGCCCTACAAAAACACTATACTGAATTTTTAAAAAGGGAACAAAAAAATGAATGAAAATCCCTAAAAATAGTACAATCTTAGTCCTTTATATATAACTATATTTAAAGCAGAATTTTCATCAGTTTATCCCGGAAGATTTCTGTTAATACATCAAATCCAATATGTTCAGATTAAAACTCTGTAATCTACTGCCACTAACTATCTATTTTTTTAGTTTCTGTTTTGTTGCAAAAGCAGCGCCCGTTACCTACAGCGGCAGCAAAGGTCAATATACAGTAGATAGAGAAACTGGTACTTATAAAGGTTCTAAGGTCTATATCTATGAAAAGAATAAAGAAATTTTCCAAGATTCTTTTGTAAATACTCTAGCTAATAAACCCACCACACCAGAAGTCAAATATGGCTTAATTACACCCAAATGTATTGCCTTTCTACAGATAATAGCTACTATCGTACTAAAGAAGATGTGGGTCCTGGTACTTCCGTGCTTAAAGCCGAGCAGGTCTATGGCAAGGCTACAGTCAAATACTATATTATGGCTGAATTAACAGAATTTCTAAAATTCAGCAAGCTACCTGTGGGTTATGAGCGGATAGCTTTTAGAGCTAAGGTTAAATCAGAAGATGTTGCTGGCGACTATTCTGCGCAGAGTGATAATACTTATCATCATGATATAAAAATCAAACCAGATGCCTATATTTGGCAAATAACCATCCATCCAATAAATGAATAATCTAAAATTTCCTCAACTAATATCAGCAAGTCTACTAATTCTAACTCTTGCTAACATAGCCAATGCTGCGCCCATAACCTATACCGGCAGCAAGGGACAATATACAGCATCTGCTAATAAACCCACCACACCAGAAGTCAAATATGGCTTGATTACAGACAAATGTATTGGTTCAGCCTGTCTTGGTATGACTTTTGGACAGTTGAAAGCAAAATTGGGTAACAAGGTTAAGTATAAAGCTGGTCAGTTTATGGTGGATATTGATGCAGTCCGGGTGATTCAGGATGGGAAGGTTCAGTATGAGATCTGTTATGGAGCTGGTGAAAAATTACGAGACAAGGATAAAATCACTTGTCTTTCTACTACTAATAGCTACTACCGTACTAAAGAAGGTGTGGGACCTGGTACTTCCCTGATTCAGGCTCAAAAAATTTATGGTAGGGCTACAGTTAGTAACCGTGCGGACAACGAATCAAGAGAGGTGCTGACATTCAGTAAGCTACCCAGCGGTTATCAGCGGATATGGTTCAGACCTGAAAGTAAATCATCACATGATTTTGCTGGAATCTATGCTGACTGGGGTAAAGAATACAATCAAACCAATAGATTCAAACCAGATGCTTATATTCGGCAGGTAATGATTAATTAATAAGGAATAATTAAAGATGGAGTGCAAAAAAAGTGAGAATGAACAAACTAAAACTTTTTAAATTTTTACCAACGGCACTAATTGTCCTTGCCCTGAGTAATCCATCCAAAGTCTATTCTTCACCTGTCTCCTATGTAGGAAAAAAAGGACACTATACTATAAATAGCCAAACTGGTGTATATCAAAGTTGTGTTTATAGCCGACCAGAATGTCTATCACTTGGAGTTAAAAGTAAAATAGGTCCCTCTAGTTGGAAAAATGGAGATTATACTTATTCTGTAAGCGCTAACGGAATTCATGTTTACAAAAAAAGTAAAGAGATTTTTGAAGATACTTTTGCTAAACAGCCCAGTACCGAAACCCTTATTAGTCTTGATGGTATAGGTCAAGCGAAATTAGGAATGACCTATGGACAATTAAAAACAAAGCTAGGAAAAGCTTATCAGTTTAAGCCAGCAACATTAATTTTTCCTCACCTTGTTGGTAGAGGTATTGCGATAGTTCATTCTGGTAAGATACAGTATTATGCTTTTGGTTCTATAAATGGTCAGATAAGCAATCAAATGTCAGACAAAAATAAAATTGATGCATTAGTTACATACAACCAAAGCTATAAAACTAGTGCAGGTATTGGACCTGGGAGCTTATTGGTTGATGCTGAAAAGTTTTATGGTAAAGCAAGTATTCGCTATGGAGAAACAATGAAAGGAAAAGAAAAATTTAAACAGGAATATGTATTATTTCCAAAAGCTCCAGATGATTCACCTCCCCATGAAGTAGGAAAAGATGGGTATTTATTCTTCTTTTTAAAACCAATCTCAGGGATCTATTCGAAATTGGAAAATTTAGACTCTGGGTTTGGAGATAGTAAGACTAATAAGTTCAAATCTGGGACTACAATCCAATGGATTGGTTTACATGGGAATGGATATAATTTATTCTAGTCTGGGCAACTTATAACCTTTTTATCAAAAGAATAAAGAAATTTTCCAACTGTCTTGGTATGACTGTTGGATTGAGGTGATTCAGGCTCAGAAGATCTATAGCTAAGGCTACAGTCAGTGGTAGTCCTAAAGTAGAACACAGTAAATAATACTAGTAAAAAGGTTTGGTAGGTTTTAAAAATAGGATTTGGTATGAAGATTCCCTTTAAGCTTCTAGATTTGCTTTCAGAAAACAATAAAGCAATTGCTGCTGCTAGCACTTTTTTAGGTCAAGGTTCAGCAATTCTGGATTGTACTGGTGTAGGGTCAGTTACTTTAGAACAATTAAATCTACTGTTAAAAGAGATACCCTCAACCTGGGACTGGCAAAAATTAGAAGAAGTTTTGGAAAGAGCTACTCTAACTGATTCATTTACTAATCAACTTAAGCAATGGCTAGAGCAAAGACTAAGAATAAATACTATATCTAATATTTCTCCATCTACTCTTCAATCGCTGAGCGCTTCTCTTGATATTTTCCAACTGCGCCAAGAAATTATTGATAATTATCGGCTCTATATTGATAGCTTTCTAAAAATTAATGACCACAAAGTCGAAAGTTTTGTCAAACAGGAATTAGATAAGGGATATCTATGGCCAGATCCTCTATTACAAATCAATCCTGCTTATAAGTCTGGTTCCAATGTTACTGAACTGATTTCACAGGGACTTCTACATCCAGACTGTAAATCTTACTTTTGGAATAAGAAAGATAATCAGCCCTTCCGCTTTCACTATCATCAAGAACAAGCATTTAAAGCAGCTTTGGCTGAATCACCCTATGTTTTAACCACAGGAACAGGGTCAGGGAAAAGCTTGACTTATGTTGTTCCTATTTTTGATGATTTGTTGAAAAATCCAGAAATACAAGGAGTTAGAGCAATTTTAGTTTATCCAATGAACGCTCTAATTAATTCCCAAAAAGAAGAAATTGATAAGTTTTTGAATCAAGTTTCTAACAGCCATATCAGAGTTGAACAATATACCGGACAAGAAACACTGACTAAAAAAACAGAAATTCAAGAAAATCCCCCACATATTCTCCTCACTAACTATGTGATGCTCGAATTAATGCTAACTCGTACCCATGAAGAAAAATTAGTTACTTCTGCTAACTTGAAATTCTTGGTTCTAGATGAATTACATACTTATAGGGGTCGCCAAGGCGCAGATGTTGCTATTCTTATTCGCAAACTTCGTACACGCTGCAAACAAAACCTGCTGTGTATAGGCACTTCAGCAACCATGTCTACAGAAGGAGATAGAGAACATCGTCGTCAAACTGTAGCAGGGGTTGCTAGTAAATTGTTTGGAGTAGAAGTAAAAGCAGAAAATGTTATCGATGAAACTCTAGAAACTGCTATCAAGCTTCCTCAACCTACCGTGGAGGAATTAAAGTCAGTTTTGAAGAGTCAAGAGTCGAACAACAAAACCCTAGAAACTTTTAGATCTAACCCTTTAGCTGCTTGGATAGAAATGAACTTCGGACTAAAAGAGGAAAAAGAAGGGTTTTTAGTTCGTCGTACTCCCATTTCTTTAGAAGCAGGTGCAAAACAACTATCAGTAATAACCCAAGTACCCTACCAAGGCTGTTTAGATGTTCTCAAGGAGATGTTTTTATGGGGTAGTCAAACCAAGGGACTAGCTTTTAGACTGCATCAATTTATCTCTCAAGGTGGTAGCGTCTATGCCACCATAGAAAAGTCAGATAAGCGTTTTCTAACTCTAGAAGGTCAATATAGCACCACAGAAGATCGTTTGTTGTATCCTCTTGTCTTTTGTCGAGAATGCGGACAGGACTATTATGTAGTCAGATATGATGCTAATTGCCATAACATTACTCCCAGACTGGCAAATACTCTAGACAGCAATGATGATGACATTGCTGAAGGTTATCTCATCTTGGATAGATCTGGACTTTGGGACAATTGTGATCTAGAAATACTGCCTGATAGTTGGTTTAATGAGACCAAAAAACGAGGCAGGATTCCTAAAAAAGGCTACGAAGCTTTTATACCCAAAAAACTACAAGTTTTAGCTAATGGACAATTAACAGAGTCTGTTATGCAAGGAACTAGTTGTTGGTTTGTTGCCAAACCCTTTATCACTTGTCTGAACTGTGGTGTTATTCACGATAAACGTAAGAATGAGTTTGTGAAACTCTCCAGGTTGAGTACAGAAGGCAGAAGTACTGCTACTACTCTACTTTGTTTATCGACAGTTAGCCGTCTCAAGTCTAGTCGGGCAGTTCAACCAAAGTCCGCTAAAATTCTCAGTTTTACCGATAACCGTCAAGATGCTTCTTTGCAAGCAGGACACTTTAATGATTTTGTGCAGACTAGTTTTCTGCGCAGCGCGCTCAATGGAGCACTACAAGAAAATCAATCTTTGACTCATCGAGATCTTGCTACTCGAGTAGTTGAATATATGAACTTATCTCAGGATAATTATGCTAAATCACCTGCTGACTATGGTATAGGTAAGCAAAATAATTTAAAAGCTTTTAACAACCTCATTGAATATCGACTTTATGAAGACTTAAGAAGAGGATGGCGTATTGTACAACCTAATTTAGAACAAACTGGCTTATTAGTAATTGAATATCCAGAACTAAAAGAAATTTGCGGAGATCTTCAACTGTGGCAAAAATACTCACATACGGTACTCTTGCAAGCCACTACAGAGCAAAAATATCAAGTAGCTAAAACACTTTTAGATTATCTACGCAAAGAATTAGCCATTGATGCGGTTCATTTGCAACCCAATAAAATAGAAGAGTTAAAACGTGATGTAGAACAATCAATTAAAGACCCTTGGAAATTTGATGAAAATGAACAGATCTATGAGGCTAAATGGGCAACTATAGAATCAGGAGACAATAAACATAAAGATAGGGTTAAACTGACTTCTAAAGGAAAAATTGGTCGCTTCTTATGTTCTGAAAAACTCTGGAATAGGCTAAAGTTATCCGAGACAGAAACCACGGAATTGATTAATTGCTTAATTAAAGTCTTGGTTGATTCGGGTTACTTGCTCCAAAAAAATAAGGATGTACAGTTGAGATCAACTGCATTACTTTGGCGAACAGCTAAATTAAAAGAAGTTCCAGTTGACCCTTTAAGATCTCGTTATTTAGAAGGTGAGGAAAAGTCGAATACTTCAGTTAATGAGTTTTTTCAAGATTTTTATAGTTCTAATGCCCTGACAATTAGCTCAATGCAAGGGGCAGAACATACAGGACAGGTTAAAAATGAGGATAGACAAAAACGAGAAGAACAATTCAGAGCAGGTGAACTAGCGACCTTGTTTTGTTCCCCAACCATGGAACTAGGGATAGATATTTCCGACTTGAATGTGGTACATATGAGAAATGTTCCCCCAACTCCTGCTAACTACGCCCAACGCAGTGGAAGAGCCGGTAGAAGTGGTCAAGAGGCTTTAGTTATTACCTATTCTGCTGTGGGTAGCGGTCATGATCAGTATTTCTTTAAGCGTCCAGAACAGATGGTAGCCGGCGCAGTTGCCCCGCCTAAATTAGAATTGGGCAATCAAGAATTGGTTAAATCTCACATTTACTCTATCTGGTTGGCTCACACTGGCGTAAATCTGGGAGACTCTCTTAATAAAATTCTAGATTTAAACCAAGAGGGTTATCCTCTACAAGAAAATATCAGGTTACAACTTACCCTCAGTGATGAAACATTTAAAAGGTGCTTAAAAGAAGCTCACACCATTTTAGAAGATCACTTTGTCCAAGCAGACTTGAAAGAGACATCTTGGTATTCTGTTGACTGGTTGGGCAATATTCTTAAAAATGCTCTCAATGCCTTTGATCAAGCTGCAGATCGTTGGCGTATACTCTACAAGGATGCAGTAGACCAAAGAGAACAAGCAAGAAGAAATATTGACCGCGCTGCTATTGGGAATTCTACTAAGGAAGAAAAAGAGCTGGCTAAGTCCCTACAAAATGAAGCCCAAAGACAAATTGATCTGTTAGTAGGTGATATTACCAAAGGTAGTAATACCAGTCAATTGGAGTTTTACCCCTATCGTTATTTTGCAGCAGAAGGTTTTCTACCTGGTTATAATTTCCCTAGACTACCAGTCAGGGCCTATATTCCAGCAGGAGAAAGAGGAGAATTTATCTCTCGTCCTCGGGTTGTAGCTTTAAGAGAATTTGCTCCTGGTAACATTATTTACTATGAAGGTAGTAAGTTTAAGATAACTAAAACTAAATTGCCTTTAGGGGGAATTGAAAATCAATATAACAGGATAGGGGTATGTCCTAACTGTGGTTACTTCCATGAGGGAAATCAGTCTTTACAAGATACTTGTGAGAATTGTGGCGCTAGAATAATGCCTGATGAATTTGGTAATCCTGCTAAGTTAAATAGAGTGCTCCAGATGGAGACAATGCTCACCAAAAGACAACAACGTATTACCTGTGAAGAGGAAGAAAGGCTGAAGTATGGTTATAACATTACTACTCATTTTCGCTATGCTTCACAGAAGAAAGAAGAAGCAACTGTTAAAAGTCAATCTGGAAATGCTTTATTGTCTTTAACTTATGGTGAAACTGCAAAAGTTTTAAGACTTAATCGAGGTTTGAAACGCTCACAAGAACGGGGCTTTAGGCTAGATACTAAAACAGGTGTTTGGGCAGAGGCAAAAGGTGATGCTAAGGTAGAAACCGAAGTTCATTTGATGGTTGATGATACTTGTAATATCCTGCTAGTAAAGGCAGAAAATATACCTCAACAAGACCGTGAAATCTTTTTGGCTACTTTACAATATGCTCTAGAGCGCTCTATTCAAGCTATCTATAAACTAGAAGTAGATGAGTTGCGTTCAGAGCGTCTAGGACAAGGTGAACATATTTTGTTTTGGGAAGCTGCCGAAGGTGGTGCTGGGGTGCTTTCTCAGATTTTGGCAGATCCTAAGGCTTTTGAGACTATTGCTAGCAATGCTCTAGATATCTGTCACTTTATTGAAGAAAAGGAAAGCTGCGCTCAGGCTTGTTATGAATGTCTATTATCTTATGGTAATCAAATTGACCATGCATATCTTAACCGGCATGTTATCAAAACTTGGTTGGAAGAGTTAAAAGATAGTGTTATTGAACGACATAATGCTAGTGGTGATCGTCATTGGCAATATGAACAACTAAAAGCGCAAACTGATCCTAATTCTGCTTTAGAAAGGGAAGTTTTAGACTATATCTATGAAAAGGGCTATAAATTACCTGATTCTGCTCAAAAATTTATTGCTGCTGCTAATTGTAAGCCAGACTTTGTTTATAATTCAGAACCACTAGCTATTTTTTGTGATGGTTCTGTACATGATCATCCAGAAAAACAGAAACAAGACAAGATTGTTAGAGACGACCTGAGATACAATACTAATTACTCGGTTTTGGTTCTGCGGTATGATGAGGATTGGCGTTTAAAGTTAGATAAAATACTTTCTGGTTTGTAGTTTTCTTACTTATTGTTAAACTCCTGAAATAGATTTTGGAATGGTTTTGCATTTTTCCAACGATAGGTATTAAAATCTCGAAAATCGACAGAAAGAATGCGACCTTGACCCAGTTCTTCCGCCAAAATTACTAGAGAAGCATCAGCTAAATCCATTGGTAAATCTTTGTATTTCAACATTAGTTGTTCAATCCGGAAACAGTGTATTAGTTTCAGATCAAATATTATTAGCATGCCTGTGGAAATTTTGCGAATAAAAGTTTTTGACGCTTCTGTACCTAATCTTTTTTGCAGTAAGTAACAAGTCTCAGTTACTACACACCAAGTTGTGATAAATTTCTCATTTTCTAAACTCTGAAATAAAGTTTTCGCAGCTAGGTGATATTCATCATTTTTATTAGCAAGAGCTAACCAAAACCCTGTATCAATGATTATCATATTTTTTGTTAAGCTCATTGCTCAAGTAGGTTTTGTAATTTCTGGATAGATCTGTTTCAGCCTCTATACTACCAATGAAATCTGACCAGTCTTGTTTTTTACTTTCTTTTTCTTCTTGTAGGTCCAGAGGATAACGTTTTTTAAGTAATTGAATAAAATCTACTAACAAAGATTGAGCTTCTACAGGTAAACTATCAATATCTCTACGTATTTGTTCAAATTCAAGCATTTTAATCTCCACTGTTTTTAAGATTCATTAAATAGCTTCTCCATCTTCTAGAGTATAGATATCAGGTTCATCATATAAAAAATCAAAAGATTGACTTTTATTCGTTAGATTCATAATGTCTTGTGTTGTGACTTGGTGAGTGTCAAAAAACAATTTTTCTTCAAATATTTGTCGTTCTTCTTGAGGTAAAGACTGAACAATCTGCACTAAAGACTCAACTAATTTTATATTCATTTTATTTCAACTCATTTTAATTATTATAATCTTTTATTTTTTCTTTTTCTTAGTTCCATCAGTCTGATTTTTCTTATATCTATATTCTTTATTTTGAATTACCTTAATAGCAGAATCATGTTGTGATGGTGGAGTAATATCCTTGAGGTGAATTGCCCCTTCGATATACATAATATTAAGTCTCCAACCTGATATTTTATTAATATCAGCACGATAAACAGGTTCTTTATATCCTGTAACTTTATGTAATCTAGTTTTAGGGAAGTTCTGCTGCTTATGACATTCATTATCCTCTAATTCTGCTAAAGCTTCTAATAAATCATTTCTAAATTCTGGAGGTAAAATTTTCCAAGCATCATGAAGAACGCCATATTCATCATATAAAGGTTTATTGCTCATTCTTCATTGTCTTGTATATTACATAACTTATCTTGATAAAAAGACTCAACTAAACCTTGTAAAACTCTTTCCATATTTTTACTATGATAAACTCTTAATAGAGTTATAATTTTACGATTAAATATTGGATCATCTTCATAAAATAATAAAACTTTTAAATCTAAACTAACTTTTAAAATATACAAAGAAGATGTATATTCATTTAAAGTTAATCTGACTTTCTGTATTTTTCTGAAAAGATAAGCAAAATTATTTGATTCTATAGCTTTCGTAATTTGCTCAAGCTTAGTATTTACTCGTTTTTGTTCTTTCAAGCTAAAAGAGTTTAGATCTTTTTGAAAATCTTCTGTATATTCTATGACAAGTTCTTCTTGTTCTTCAGACAACAATTGGTCGGCAATAATCATCTTAATAAGTGGTTGGAAATAATGGTGATCTTTACGATAGGGAATAGAGAATGTATAATTATTCTTGTGTAACTAGTTAGTCATATTTTAACCTATTCCAGTTTTCTCTGGCAGAGATTTAGGATCTTATCCCATTATATCCCAGGCTGCTAAAACCATTCTCTGGGTTCTATATTCTCCATATTGTTTGATCTCGTTGTTTTTTAATACTCTAAAAGTCTCACTAGGAAACTCACTTCCATAGATATCACTTGGATCTAAAATATAGCGCAATTCTTCTCTTGTTAACCCATAGAGTTTGGCATATTTAGCATCTAGTTCAGCCCTAAGTTTTGCTCTTCTTTGGTTATCCCATCTAAAAGGTTCTCCCTCATAACCCATATCTAGAGCAAACGGTTTCATGTCATAAGATGTATAGACTAACTCTAACACCCTAGAGCTGATATATTTGATATCTTCTGGACTATACCAGTCTGGAGGTATGATGGGTAGTTGTCGCATTGTAAAGTATTTAAGACTAACACCACCAATTTTCTGTCTAGCCACATAATCAAAAACTAAACTATTGAGATTTGCCAATAAACAACTAATCAATAAATTATTTGCTATTGATGGACGCATTAACAAAAATTTATCACCACATCCTCCTATAGGAAACACAGAAGAAATTACTGTACGCTCATTAGTTGAATTTGCAATATCTCTCCATCCCAACAACCATTTCTTATCCCATTTTCCTGCTAGTTTTTTATCTACCTCATTTTTTTCTACCCAATAACGGGGAGTGACTTGCAAAGTAGGATCAGATTTTGATTCTAAAGTTATATATTTTGTCTCACTACCTTCATAAGTTGCCCAACGATGATCAAATTGATGAAACATTTTTGCTTCATATAATGGCAATAATCCTTCTGCTGGTTCATCTTTGAATAAATGACTATCATTGGACATATGAAACATTGCCATAAAAGAAATGCCCCAAGGATTTATCCCAGTTTTTTCATTTTCTAATACTGGTACTCTTTGATAGATTTTCTTGGTAATCTCGGCATCTTGAGAAGTGCGAAATACTGGACAAGTTAGGGTGTTGGGATTAATTAGAGCAATATCTTGGGGAGATAATTTAAAAGTTCTTGCTTTATCTTCAATATGTTTAGGTTGGGTTAAAAAGAAAGCAAAGTCGGCTTGTTTGATTTTTTGGTTACCTATGCTTAGTAAGGAGAATTTCATACGACTATCAACAGCAGCAAATAACTTTTCTCTATTTTCAAAATCATAGAGACTAGCCAGCGATTGCTTTTGAATCAGATCGCCAAAAAACTTCTTACAAGTATCATCAGTGGCTATACCTGTTGGAACAATGATCCCGACTCTACCTGTTGGAGCAATTAACCTTCTGGCAGTTTCACTAAATACAGAATATGTATTAATATCTCCAGCTGAGGTTAGAGGAAATCTATTTGATTCTCTTATGAACTTGCCTTGAGCGTCGGCATCATGTTTAGCATCTTCCCAAGCTTTGGCTAGTTCTGGTTTGCGCTCTGGCAGAGTTTTGATCAACTTTTCTCTTGCTGCTTTATTTTGAGCATTGGCTATCTCAAAATCTCTTGAAGCAAAGAATTCCTTTTCCTGCAGCTTAATTCTCTCCCAAGGTGGATTACCCAAAATGCAATCAAACCCTCCATTTTCAAAGACTTCAGGAAATTCCAGGCACCAGTGAAAAAAGCGATTCTGTTTAGCTAATTCATTGGACGCATCTACTATCTTTTGGGTAGAAATATTCCCTCTTAATAACTGCTGTAATACTTCAGTTGAGGGTAATAGCTGTAACTGGTATTCAGTTAAAGGCATAAAAAAGGCAGCAGTCCAGAGATTGCAAGCAGAATGATCCCTCCACCATTGGGGATTATTTCTATTTTCTCTATATTGACTCTGTTTTCTTTTGACATCATCTGTTGTGATTTCATCAAGATCCGCTAACTTGCCCCAGTCCTGACCATATACTTGTCTTTCTGAGTTTAAATCACCAAATAATGATAACTGGCCTGTATTTTCCCTTTCTTTCTTATTACAGCAAATTGATATCTATTAAGCTGCATACATTGTATAATAGAAAAACAATAGAGACTAATTAAGTATGCCAATAGTATATTCTCTTGATTTAAGAAAAAAAATATTCAGTGCATGGCAAGCTAAAGAAGGTTCACA
>CAISPN010000052.1 GCA_903887375.1 uncultured cyanobacterium | reverse complement strand
CCAGAAGCTTCAAACGCTTTGGGGGTATTTTTAGGGCTTGCTGGGATTCTGGGCTTTAGAACCAGATTTAAGAAGTAATTTATTTTTAAAAATTCCCGTAACAACAATGTCTGCAATAATCAAGCAAACAAGTGTCGCAATATTGTCTTTAGTGGGCTTATTGAGTCTTTCTAGCACCACTGTTGCTGCTAGTTTTTCTTTTGAGCTTAGCGATGGACAAGGTCAAGGAAAACTTGAATTTACTTCCTCAACACTAACAGGTATTGGAGCAGAAACTACCAACTTCAAGCAGCTAACAAATGCTCAGTATTACTTAGCTGCCAATTGGCCGATGAACTATATTACGCCTGATGATAATCCATCTTTTGACTTTTACAATGGAAAATTATCAGGAGTTCATACACTTTATTCTATGATAGTACAACAGAAAGATTGGCCATACTCAATAGTCTCATCATCAGGTATTGTAGGACAGCTGTATTTAAATGGACAAAACTGGAACGAGTCATTTAACTATTCCCCTCCAAAAGGATACTATTCACCATATATTAATTTCCCTCTCTATACAGCACCTCTCAATGGCTCAATATCTTTTCAAACCCTTGAACCTATTAGCTCAAATCCTGTGCCAGAAGCTTCAAACGCTTTGGGGGTATTTTTAGGGCTTGCTGGGATTCTGGGCTTTAGATCTAGATTTAAGAAGTAATTTGTCTGAGAGTTTCTAACGCTAGCCAAGGGGCTAAGTTTAAGGTGAATTCGGGTTAATGACAATAAACTTTTTCTATGAAGATACTAGTGATTAATGCCGGTTCAAGTACTCTTAAAAGTTCACTCTACCAGTTTCCTGATCAAAAACTACTGTGGGAATCTACAGTAGACTGGATGAGAAGTCAAATCGTAGTCAAATCGTTTAATGGAGCAATCTCTAAAGAAATAGTGTCATCTAGTACTCAATTGGAAACGCTCAGCCATCTTTTAAGTACAATATGGCAAGGAGATACTGCAATTGTAGCTGATCCAAACGAAATAGAAGCCATTGGACATAGAGTAGTTCATGGTGGCCAAAAATATTCCCAACCTACTAGAATTACCCAACAAGTTAAAGACGAAATTGCCCAACTTTCCTCCCTAGCTCCAATTCACAATCCGGCTAATCTCAATGGTATTGAAATAGCCCAGAAAATTTTTGGGGGAAAAGTACCTCAGTATGCCGTATTTGATACAGCCTTTCACAGTAGTTTGCCAGATGAGGCCTCGATATATCCCGGTCCTTATGCTTGGCAAGAAAAAGGAATAAGGCGCTATGGTTTTCATGGAATCAGCCACCAATATTGCGCCGATCGCTCAGCTCAAATATTAAACAAAAATCTAGATAGTCTGCGTTTGATTATCTGTCATCTTGGTAATGGCTGCTCTCTTTCGGCTGTGCGCAATGCATGTTCTATTGATACAACAATGGGATTTACTCCTCTAGATGGATTGATGATGGGTACTCGCTGTGGTTCGGTTGATCCTGGTATATTACTTTACTTATTACAGCAAGAAAACTATACTTGCGAGCAATTAGATCAAGAACTTAATTATCAATCAGGTCTTAAAGGTATCTCGGGAATATCCTCAGATCTTAGAGAGATTTTAAGTGAAATTCAAAAAGGTAATTCTAGAGCCAAATTAGCTTTAGATATCTACATTCATCGATTGCGCTCCTGTATTGGAGCAATGTTAGCTAGTTTAGGCGGCTTAGATGCTTTGGTTTTTACTGCAGGAGTAGGGGAAAATTCACCTTTAGTGAGATCTTTGGCTTGTGATGGTTTTAAATTTTTAGGTTTAGAAATAAATCATCAATTGAATGAAAATAAGCCATTTGATCAAGATATTTCAGATGTTAATTCTAAGATTAGAGTCCTTGTTATTCATACCCAAGAAGATTTAGCAATTGCCAAATCTTGTTATTGTCTGCAAAGTGAGAATTTAACTTAAAAAAGTTAAGTATTTTTATAATAAATCTAAAGATATTCTGAATAAAGAGCTAGTTCTAAACAGCCTTCTGATATGGTTGGAGTTGATTAGAGCCATCAAAATCAAAAGATATCCTAAAATACATATATGCTAGAAAGGTTTTTGCCTCCTCTCAATGACCATAATCTTCCATACCCTGATACAATTCACCCCATTGTAGTTCACTTTGTGATTGCCATGGTTCTATTTGCTGTTTTGTGTGATTTTATAGGTTACTTTAGTCATAATATTAAGCTATTTGAAGTTAGCTGGTGGAACCTTTTTTTTGCAACAATTTCTATCTTTATTGCCATAATCTTTGGTCAGATTGAAGCTGGATTAGCAGAGCCTTATGATGTTGTTGAGAATACTTTAAACCTCCATACAATTTTAGGTTGGTCTCTTTCTGGAATCATTTCTGCTATTACTGGTTGGCGCTACATAATTCGCTCTAAAAACCCCAAAGAATTACCAATAGCCTTTTTATTTGTTGGAATATTATTATCTGGATTAGTCTGCACGCAAGTATATTTGGGAGATCTTTTGGTTTGGATCTATGGATTGCATACTGTTCCAGTGATTGATGCTGTTAAAGAAGGAGTACTCTAATGAATCCAGAGCTGATCAAGCAGTTGGGAGATCAATTAGGCATTAATGGTCTTCCTTATGCTATACCCATTCATCCCAATTTAGTACATTTAACGCTAGGCCTTTTTATCGTAGCTATTGGCTTTGATATAGTAGGAGCTCTTTTTCCTCTAGAAAAGCCTTTGTTTAAGTTTCTGGCAATTCCTGCTACTCGATCCAATTTTTTTGATGTCGGTTGGTACAATATGCTCGCAGCAGCAGTAATCACCTTTTTTACTGCCACATTCGGCTTTTATGAAATGCTTCTAGCTCAGCCGCCAACAAATACCAAGAGTGCTTGGGGATTAGAGGCAATGAATACAATGCTTTGGCATGGCCTTGGCGGAATGTTGATATTGTTTTTGATAGTCCTGATGACTCTCTGGAGAGGTTTTCAGCGCTTTTATTGGCGAAAAGATGCTAGTAGACAGGTTCAATGGCTCTATCTATTGGCAGGATTATTAATTTTTGCTCTGATGTTTGCCCAAGGTACATTGGGCGCTCAATTGGCAGCAGAATTTGGTGTACATATTAACGCTGATCGCCTTTTGCGTAGTGGTCAAAATCCCAATGTTTTACTGAAGTGATTAAAAATCCATGAAAAGCAGTACAATAGTCAAATTGTCAATTATAGCTGTAGTTCTTGCCGCTATTAGCTTCTGGAGCGGGCAGCAGGCTTACTCTTGGTTTCCTCCCCAAGCTTCGTTAGAAGCTAAGTTGATAGATGGTCTGTTTAGCTTTTTAGTATCATTAGGCACTTTTATTTTTTTAGGTGTGCTCGGTACATTGAGCTATTCGGTTCTTTTTCAAAGGGCGGCTAAATATGACTACAGCGATGGGCCCGCAATAGAAGGAAACAATACTCTAGAAATTATTTGGACTGTAATTCCTTTTATCTTGGTAGTTTGGATAGCTTTCTATAGCTACCAAGTCTATAGTCAAATGTCTATTCAAGGCTCAAAAGATCATTCCAATTTAGAGGCAATTGAAGTTTATTCACGTCAATGGGCTTGGGAATTTCGCTATCCCAAGAATAACGTTGTCAGTAGTGAATTACATTTACCAGTGAATCAGAGAGCCTTTTTAAAGCTTCAATCTGAAGATGTAATTCATGGTTTTTATGTTCCAGCTTTTCGAGTTAAGCAGGATATTATTCCTGGGAAAATCATTGATTTTGAATTTACTCCAATACTAGAGGGAAAATACCGCCTGCGGAATTCCCAATATAGCGGGACATATTTTGCAGCTATGCAGAGCAATGTTATTGTAGAGTCACCAGAAGAATACCAAAGATGGTTAGCTAGCTCAGCCAAAGCAAAAAGGACTCCATCTTATAACCAAGCTTACCAAGAATTTAACAACAAAAAATCCAAGCTCAGAGGCTGGCGCAGTATTAAGCCAGCCGAGCCGCCATTAGTTAATAATTTATCCCCAGGAGAATAAAATCTATGACAAACATAACAAATGTCGCCATTGAACCGGTAAATTGGCGGCGTTATTTTAGCTTTAGTACAGATCACAAGGTTATTGGTATTCAGTATATAGTTACATCTTTCTTTTTCTTTTTGGTTGGTGGATTACTAGCAATGGTAGTCCGTGGTGAGTTAATAACTCCAGAATCCGATCTTGTAGATCGCACCGTCTATAACGCAATGTTTACTATGCATGGAACGATCATGCTTTTTTTATGGACATTTCCTGTTTTAGCCGGACTTGCTAACTATCTTGTGCCTTTGATGATTGGCGCTAGAGATATGGCCTTTCCGCGATTGAACGCTGTGGCTTTTTGGTTAGTGCCTATTTTGGGTACTATCATGATGCTCAGTTTCTTGGTGCCAGGTGGTCCAGCTCAAGCAGGCTGGTGGTCTTATCCCCCTGTAAGCTTACAAAATCCAACAGGAAACTTAATTACAGGCCAGGTGCTTTGGGTATTAGCAGTTGCCATTTCCGGTGTTTCCTCAATTATGGGAGCGGTCAATTTTGTCACTACGATTTTTAGAATGCGCGCTCCGGGGATGACTTTTTTCAGAATGCCAGTATTTGTCTGGACAGTTTTAGCAGCTCAAATCATCCAATTATTTGGATTACCGGCTCTAACTGCAGGGGCGGTGATGCTGCTTTTTGATTTAACTGTAGGTACCAGTTTTTTTGATTCAGCCAAAGGAGGAGATCCAGTATTATTCCAGCACTTCTTCTGGTTCTATTCACATCCAGCAGTTTATGTAATCATTCTGCCTGTATTTGGTATCTTTTCTGAGATTTTTCCTGTCTATGCACGCAAACCGCTATTTGGCTATAAGTTTGTTGCCATATCCTCGATCATCATCACTATTTTAAGCGCCTTTGTTTGGGTACACCATATGTTTGCCAGCGGAACACCTCCTTGGATGAGGATGGTTTTTATGGCATCTACTATGCTAATTTCGGTACCAACCGGGGTAAAAGTCTTTGCCTGGGTGGCCACTATCTGGGGAGGTAAATTGAGATTAAATACACCTATGCTTTTTGCTTTAGGGGCTCTAGTGATGTTTCTTTTTGCTGGAATTACGGGTATCATGCTGGCTGCCGTTCCATTTGATATCCATGTCAATAATACTTATTTTATAGTTGGTCATTTTCACTATGTGGTCTATGGAGCAGCTGTTTTGGGGATTTATGCCGCTCTTTATCATTGGTTTCCCAAAATAACCGGACACATGTACTATGAAGGCCTGGGTAAATTACATTTTATCTTGACCTTTATTGGCACTAACTTAACTTTTTTTCCTATGCATCCACTAGGGCTTGAGGGGATGCCGCGTAGGGTTGCCTCATATGATCCTGAATTTACCTTTTGGAATGTGTTGGCTAGTATTGGCGCTTTTTTGTTGGGAGTTTCCACTGTGCCCTTTATTCTAAATATGATTGGCTCTTGGAGCCAAGGAGAAAAAGCTCCTAAAAATCCTTGGCGGGCAATTGGCCTAGAGTGGTTAATATCTTCTCCGCCTATGGTAGAAAACTTTGAAGAGCTGCCCATTGTAATCGGCGAACCCTATGGTTATGGGGGAGATCATGCTTTAGTTGCTAACCTTGAACATTTGGAGGTGGCTCATGAGTAGTAATGTTTTACATGAGCAAGAAAACCCTGGCAATAGTAAATTCGGTTTTATCGTTTTTCTACTCTCTGAAAGTATTATTTTTCTGAGTTTTTTTGTAGGCTACATTGTCTATAAAACCAGTAGCCAAGAATGGTTGCCATTGGGCGTAACTGAGCTAGATACTAAAGGTCCTTTTATTAACACTTTAGTTTTAATTTCTAGTAGTTTTGTAATTTACATAGCCGAGCGCTATTTGCATGCCAAAAACCTTTGGGGTTTTCGTATTTTTTGGTTGTTGACTATGTTGATGGGAATATTTTTTCTCTATGGTCAAGCCGTTGAATGGCAAGGTCTGCCCTTTAGTTTTACTGATGGTGTATTTGGCGGGGCTTTTTACCTGTTGACAGGCTTTCATGGTCTCCATGTTTTAACTGGTGTCCTGCTGCAATCGATCATGCTGCAACGTTCTTTTGTTGCTGGTAATTACGACAAGGGTGAATTTGGAGTTTGGGCAACTTCAATCTTTTGGCATTTTGTAGATGTTATTTGGGTGATTTTATATCTACTAATTTACATGTGGAAATAAGGAGATAAATCAATGATTATAGATGATCAAACCTATGATGTGATTATAGTAGGTACAGGCGCAGGAGGTGGCACTCTAGCCTATAAACTAGCCCATAGTGGCAAACGAATTTTGATTCTAGAAAGGGGAGAATCTATGTCCCTAGAAGAGCAAAATAGAAGCAATGTTGATCTTTTTAGAAAAGATCGCTATCGCAGTTCAGAGCAATGGTACGACAAACAAGGTGAGCCATTTTACCCTCAAATTAATTATGCCGTTGGTGGGAATACTAAAATCTATGGAGCAGCTCTTTTACGCTTTAGAGAAAAAGATTTTGAATCTCTTGAGCATCAAAATGGCATCTCACCAGAATGGCCTTTGAAATATAAGGACTTTGAACCCTACTACAGCCAAGCTGAAGAGCTTTATCAAGTTCATGGACAAATTGGGCAAGATCCCAGTGAGCCAGAACATAGCCAAGAATATCCTTTTGGGCCAGTTGAGCATCACCCCCAAGTAGCCTCAATATTGCCTGCTCTAGAAAAACAAGGTCTCCACCCAGCTTCTATTCCCTTGGGATTAACAAATTCTCTTGAGGATCCTACGAGTGATTCACAGGTCAACGCGCTCAATCCAGCCCTCAAATATGAAAATGTTACTTTGAAAACTGGCGCTAGGGTAGTAGCACTACATACCAATTCTTCAGGGACCATAATTAAAGCCATCCAAGCTCAAATCAAAGGACAAAGCTATCTTTTTCTGGCAGAAATTTTTGTACTTTCTTGCGGTGCTATTGAGTCGGCAGCTTTGTTATTAAATTCCGCCAATGAGATCTATACGAAGGGAATTGCCAATAGTTCAGGTCTAGTTGGACGGAATCTGATGAAAAGCTTGATGAGCTCAGTAGTACAGGTAGCTGCTGATAGTAATTCTGGAGATTATGCCAGAACAGTTTATATCAATGATTTTTATTGGGGTGAACCTGATTTTCCTTATCCCATGGGGCATATTTACAATACCGGAGGTCTTTTAAAAGATATTATCTTTGCAGAAGCCCCGCCAATGCTCTCAGTTGTGGCTAAATTGATGCCGAATTTTGGGCTTAAACAGCTTGCTACTCACTCAATTGGTTGGTGGGTTCAATCAGAAGATTTACCTGATTCTGGCAACTGTGTAAAGGTTGAAAATAATAAAATTTATCTTGAATATACTCCCAATAATCTGCAAGCGCATGATAGATTGGTCTATCGTTGGATGGATATTTTAAAGACAGTTGAAAAAAATACAAAAGGCTTTCAACCTGGAGGAATTCACCCTCATGGTGGGGTTCCTTTGGAAATTGTGGCCAATCAATGCGGGACTTGTCGATTTGGCAGTGATCCCAAGCTCTCAGTTTTAGATTTAAATTGTCGAACCCATGATTTAGATAATCTCTATGTGGTTGATGGCAGCTTTTTCCCTTCAAGTTCGGCTATTAGTCCAGCTCTGACAATTATGGCCAATGCTCTAAGGGTAGGCGAGCATATTAACAAGAGATTGACCTAAAGAGTTAAAATATAGCAATAGAGAATTTTCTACAGTTCAAAAAAATATGCTCAATCCTGATTTAGATTCTATCCAACTTGACAAGGATGAATATCAGAGATATTCCCGACACATCATCTTGCCAGAGATTGGCCTAGAAGGACAAAAACGACTCAAAGCGGCCTCGGTACTATGTATTGGCACAGGTGGTTTGGGTTCTCCTCTTCTGCTTTATTTAGCTGCAGCAGGTATTGGGCGAATTGGGATAGTAGATTTTGATGTAGTTGATTCTTCCAATCTTCACAGGCAGATCATTCATGGCACATCTTGGATAGGTAAACCCAAAATCGAATCAGCCAGAAACCGCATCTTGGAAATTAACCCAGCCTGCCAAGTTGATCTTTACAATACGATTCTCACTTCTGCCAATGCTTTAGAGATTATGGCTCCCTATGATGTGATCATCGATGGTACCGATAATTTCCAGACTCGTTATTTAACTAATGATGCTTGCGTTCTATTGAACAAGCCCAATGTCTACGGTTCGATCTTCCGCTTTGAAGGACAAGCTAGTGTCTTTAACTATCAAGATGGGCCTAACTACCGTGATCTTTTTCCTGAACCGCCTCCTCCTGGCATGGTTCCTTCTTGCGCAGAAGGAGGGGTATTGGGAGTCTTGCCTGGAATTATAGGCATTATTCAAGCGACCGAAGCAATCAAGATCATCCTAGGCAAAGGCACTACACTTAGCGGTAGGCTTTTGGTTTATGACGCTCTTAATATGAAATTTAGAGAGCTCAAGATAGGCCTGCTGCCAGAGCGGCCAGTAATTGACAAGCTAATCGACTATGATCAATTCTGTGGAATAAAGCAAGAGCCACAAGAAACTATGGAAATCAAAGAAATCAACGTAAGAGAGTTAAAAGAAATAATAGATAGTCCAGAATTTGCAAACTATTTGCTCATTGATGTGCGCAACCCAAATGAGTACGATATAGCCAAGATTCCAGGTTCTGTCTTAATTCCTCTGCCAGATATTGAAAGTGGTCAAGGGGTGGAGAAAGTTAAGCAATTGCTCAATGGACACCAGTTAATTGCCCATTGCAAAATGGGTGGACGTTCAGCCAAAGCTTTAGGTATACTGGCTCAAAATGGCATAGATGGACTCAATGTCAAAGGTGGAATTAATGCTTGGAGTCAAGAAATAGACCAGAGTATACCTCAGTATTAAATTGCAAGCTGGTAGCCTAGAGCTAAAATTTGCCAATTTACAAGGCAGCAGCAAGATGGTTCACCGTTTTGCCCAAGCTCCCTATAAGGTGCAAAAACCCTTTTATCCCGAAGGAGAAGGGGTTGTGCACGTAGTAGTGCTGCATACAGCAGGGGGAATCGTAGGTGGTGATTTGCTCAAGGCCAATATTGAGCTCAAGCAAGATTCTAAGGTTTTATTAACTACGGCTACTGCAGGGAAGGTTTATCGTAGTTTAGCAGAGGTTTCTCAGCAAAAGATTATCTGTAATCTAGCCAGTGGTTCTTGTTTGGAATGGCTCCCCCAAGAAATGATTTTATTTAATGGCGCTATTTACCATCAACAGATGCAAATTGAGCTAGCCGATGGAGCCATTTTTCTGGGTTGGGATATCAATCGCTATGGTCGTACAGCAGCAGGTCAGCGCTATATATCAGGTAATTACCTTTCCAATGTAGAGATAACTCAAGCCGGCAAGCCTTTGTGGATAGATCGTCAAAATATCATAGGCGATATTGAGTTTATAGATAGTCCCAACACTCTCGATGGCCATTCAGTTACAGGAACTTTAGTTTTGTTGGGGATCAAGCTTGAAGGTAAAATCTGGGAGCAACTCAAACAGATCAAAAAAATAGATCAAAATTGGGGTTTTACTGCTCTACCTAAAGGACTAGTATGCCGCTATAGGGGAGATTCAACCCAACAAGCCCAGCACCTTTTTCGACAAATTTGGGCGATCTTGCGTCCTTTCTATCTAGGGGTCAATATCCCGGCAGTGAGGGTATGGCAGAATTTGCTATTCTAGAAATTAGCCACAGATAATCTAGAGAATGAACAGTTATATAATAGCTACACTACCTGATCGTATTAAAGCCGAAGAAGCCTATACCGCTTTAGAAAAAGCGGGTATACCACTAGATCGATTAGCTATTTTAGGTAAAGGTTATAAAACCGCTGATGAATTTGGTTTTCTTGATCCTGACCGTCAAGCCAGAAAGGGTTTTCTACGCATGGCCTTTTGGCTGATTCCTTTTGGTTTTATAGCTGGCTATACTTTTGATTTGATCACTCATCTAGATACTTTTAGCTGGGCTGGTGAGCCTGGTAATCATATTGTTGGAGGGTTTTTAGGCGCTATCGGTGGTGCTATGGGGAGCTTTTTTGTAGGCGGCAGTTCAGGGTTGTTATTTGGCGGCAATGATGATCTTCCCTATCGCAATCGCCTCAACTCTGGTAAATATCTAGTAGTAGTTGAATCTATAGAGCAATTCAAGTCAGAGGCTATCAAGATTCTGGAATCTTTTAATCCTGAAAATCTCCAAAATTATAGTTTGGGTCAATGAGTATATTACCAAAGGATGAACTGCTTAAGGGACTCAGCGAGAGAGAAGCCCTATCTCGCATTTTAGATCTTTCTCAACAGGCAATCAGAAACTGGGAAACCACTTTGAGTGATTTTCTCTCGCCAAGAGTTTTACATGAAGCCCAGTTGGTTCTCAATAAACTCACAGAAATTCATTATCTCAGTTGGGGCGGCTATCTGCAGGCAGAGCGCACTCGTTTGGCTATATCTAGAGCTGACTTGCCCCTAGAGCAAGAACAAGTCGCCCTATCTGTTTTAGAAATAGCTGGTAATTTTCTTTTTGACCCAGTCACGCACCGTGATTTTTTAGGAGCAATTCTCTCTACAGGAATAGTCAGAGACAAGGTAGGAGATATTATAGTATTAGGAGAACGAGGAGCTCAGGTGATAGTAATGCCGGAGATTGCAGATTTTTTGAGCATGAGCTTAACTCAAGTTAGAACAGTTCCGGTCAAAACCAGATTGATCGATTTGAGCGAACTGAAAATAAGACCTCCTCAGACTAAACAAATTAATACAGTAGAAGCATCTTTAAGATTAGATGCTATAGCTTCAGCAGGCTTTGCCCTCTCTCGTAGTAAAATGTCGGATGCCATCACCGCTGGTGATGTGCGTGTTAACTGGAAAGAAATCACCCAACCTAGTTATAATTTGTCATCTGGAGATTTAATTTCCATGCGAGGAAAAGGAAGATTAGAAATTGGCTCGGTTGAGATAACTAAAAAACAACGCTACCGCGTACAATTGACCCGCTATACTTAGGAGTAAAAGAAGGCTCAGCAATGGTGACAATTCGTTTGATGCATGCAAAACTTCATCGGGTTAGGGTGACTGATGCTAACGTTGACTATATTGGCAGCATCACCATTGATGAAGATTTGCTTTCTCAAGTTGGCATACTCCCTTTAGAAGAGGTGGATATTGTCAATCTCAATAATGGCAAGCGCTGGTCAACTTATGCCCTGCCTGGAACCAAAGGAAGTAGAGAAATCTGTCCTAATGGCGGGGCAGCTCTGCTTGCTCAAAAGGGCGATATTTTGATTATCTATGCCTTTGAACAACACCAAAGAGAACAGATACTCACTAAAGGTCATACAGCAAGAGTTTTAGTAGCTGATGAGAACAATAATATTCAAGAATTGATAGTGCAAAATTTAATTCCAGCAGAAAAGGGATTAGAATTGCAGAGTTATTCGGATAAAATTACTTAGTTTGAGACTTTAGCATTTTTTTTAGGAGAAAGACAAGTTGACTACCAAAGTGATCATTGTTCGTCATGGACAGAGCAGTTTTAATGCAGTACAAAAAATACAAGGACGCTCGGATATATCAGTTTTGACAGAAAAAGGCCAACAGGACGCTCTTAAAGTTGGTCAATCTCTAGCTGATATTAGTGTAGACGTATTTTATTGCAGTCCTCTTCAAAGAGCAAAAAACACTGCCCAAATAATCCAGAGCCAACTGAAAAATCGACCAGAGCTACAGATAAATGAACTACTTCTGGAAATTAATCTGCCGATCTGGGAAAACTTAGTTAAAGAAGATGTTCAAAGAGACTTTCCCGATGAATACAAACTTTGGAAAGAAGAACCACACCTACTGAAAATGCCAGTAGATGGGCAGGATTATTATCCCATCGTTGAGCTCTACAAACAGGCGCAACAGTTCTGGTCAGAGCTTTTGCAACAACACCGAGGCAAAACTATTTTGGTTGTTGGCCACAATGGGATCAATCGCTGTTTACTCATGGCCGCTTCAGGTATACCAATAGCTAATTATCATCGTATTCAGCAGTCCAATTGCTGCATTAGTATATTAAATTTTGATGCTGCCAATAACGTTCAACTTGAGTCAATCAACCAGACTGCGCATTTAGATATGCCCTTGCCCAAGCCGCGCTCTAATCAAGGGGGAGTCAGATTACTTTTAGTCAGACATGGTGAAACGCAATGGAATAGAGAATCCAGGTTTCAAGGAATCAAAGATATCCCGCTCAATGACAATGGAAGATTGCAAGCAGCCAAAGCGGCTGAATTTCTCAAGCATCTTCAGCTAGATTTTGCCATTAGTAGCTCTCTTTCTCGCCCTAAAGAAACGGCAGAAATTATACTGCAGCATCATAATCATATTGATTTAGAGCTCAGTGATCAGCTCATTGAAATTTGCCATGGACTCTGGGAAGGAAAGCTAGAAAAAGAAATTGAACAGGAATGGACCCAATTGCTCCAAAGCTGGAAAGTAGCTCCAGAAACTGTGCAGATGCCCGAAGGAGAGAATCTCGATGATGTCTGGCTCAGAGCAGTCAAATGCTGGGAAGATTTAGTTGCTCAATATAAAGATTCAGAGCGTTTAGTAACTGGATTAGTGGTTGCACATGATGCCATCAACAAGGTGATTGTTTGTCATATTTTAGGGCTTACTCCAGCTAATATTTGGCAAATTAAACAGGGCAATGGAGCAGTTACAGTCATTGACTATCAAGCGAGTGAACATGGCATACCAGTTTTGCAAGCTTTGAACATTACTAGTCACTTTGGCATTGGTATACTAGATCAAACTGCAACCGGTGCGCTATAAATCCTCATAAATTTTATGAATATCTTCCATATAGATCTAGAAAAAATAGAAGATCTACTCACTTACCATTGTTTTTGGAATAGTCCTGAAAACCTAAAAACCCACCAAATATCTCTCCAAAAGCCAGCTATAGATTTAGCTAATCCCAAAGCTACAGGCAAATCACTGTATCAATGGTTAAATGGACCAGATGGCATTTTAGATCAACAGATTAAATCTTTCAAAAAAGAAGGCAACTGTATGATTGCTATTTATGGTGCTAAAGAACTACCCTGGGAACTATTACACGATGAAGTTGATTTTTTAGCTAACCAAAAGCCAGCCTTACTTCCAGTGCGCTGTTACAAGAGCAGCAATCCCAGAAATGAATTTGCAGCTTTACCTATAGCAAGGCTCAATGTCTTTTTACTCTCATCTGAGCAATGGCTACCCCCTTTGGAAAAATCTCAGCTAGAGCTAACTAGGAGTGATTTAATCAGTCAGTTGTGGCAATCTGCCCAGACGCGTGAGAAAAATTACTACGATATGATTCACTTATGTGGTGAAATTTCTCAACAAAATGGGCAGGTTTATTTTAGAGAATTTTTCAATGCAGCTAAAATTGCTGAGCGTCTAAAAGACAATTTTCCCAAATTAATACTTTTTTCTGGAACATGGCCTGATAATGCTCTGGTAACTCAAATAGCCCAGGATTTGCTCGAGCTTGGCGCTCAATGTATCCTCACCATTAGAGAAAATCAAAGCTCTATTGATACTTTCTATCTAGAATTATCCAAGGGAAATAGTTTACTTGATTCTCTTATGGCTGCTCATGGGAAAGGCAATTTCTGTGATTTAAGACTTCATGTCATGGGGAATTTGCCAGGATCTTTAGTAGATCAATCTTTAATTACTAATGAGTATATATTAGATCGCCAAATTTTATTAGATTGCCGGCAGTCCTTGACAATATCTTCAAAAGCTCAGCGCGGATTGATTATTGGAGAGGCTAATAGTAGAGCAAATACAACTTATCTATCTAAACTGCTCCCTAGGCACCAAAATATCACCTGTAGCCGCCGACTGAGCGCTTCTAATATAGTTGCAAAGTTAACCCAATTTCAACAAATCGAGTATGATAAATCTGCTGAATTTAAATATCAATTGAGAGATATATTCAGACATTCAACTGATAATAATTATTTATTTATTTTTGATGAATTTGAGTGGAATCTCAATTTTAAAAATGATAAATATTCTCTCAAAATAGAAACTGAAGATCTTTTAAAATCGATGTTATGGGCTATCAGAGAAGGTAGCTTTGCTCATCGAATTATTCTAGCTTCAGATTATGAATTTACAACTAATTTAGCTCACTCTTTTTATCTGTTACCAAAATCAAGCCAGCATCAATCATTAGATCATACTGAAACTGTAATCGACTCAAATATACTCAATATTCTCAAACATTGCGCAGTTTATGAAATACCAGTGCCAATATCGGCTCTAGAATATATCTGTAGTGATTTACCCGATCACCAAAACAATATTAAACAAGCAATCGAACAAGGCTTAATTGAAGAAATTAACGGATTAGAGAAGCTCTATAATGTCCCCACTATTCTACCTCAATTAGTTCCAGCTTTACAATTAGATAAAGAAAGCCTTTTTTATTATAATTTATCAAGTAAAGCGGCTAAATTTTTAACTGGAATCTGGTTAAAGAAAGAAAATGAAGATCCGCAAAAGTGGCATGAATTATTCAGATTATTTTTGGCTAATAAAAATAATACTGACAGGTTTAAAGAAGCTTTCCTAGCAATGCTTTCTATTCAGTACAATACTCAAGCCGATATAGCCTATGAACAGCAATTGAGGCTTGTGCGTGAGCAATTACCCAAAGCAGGTATGCTGGTTCAACTTGAGGCTTTTTTAAAGCAAGGTAACTACCGTCAAGCTGATGTAGAAACAGCTTGGATTTTCTATCAAATCATGATCTTTACAAGATCTAGGGGCTTTAAAGAACTTCATGAGCAGCTCTCTTGTGAGCTTTTGCTTGAATTAGATCGCCTATGGCTCAAATATAGCAAAGGGCTTTTTGGCTTTTCCAAACAAAATGAGATATTCAAATCTCTAGAAAAAAGTGAAGATCAATGGGAGCATTTTGGACAACAAGTTGGCTGGAAAGTAGCAGATCAATGGCTAGACTATGAATCCTTAGCTTTTAACCTAAATGCAAAACCTGCTAATTTGCCAGCTCTTTATACCACAGGAGCCTATACTGGCGGTTGGGGTACTGTAGGCTTGGGTTTAGGTTGGAGTCAGCCGTGGGTTCTTGCCCGTAGGCTCTCATCAATATTTGCTAAATTAGACAGGTGCAGATTGTGACGAGATGCTTTTACAGTGATATTTTGCAAATTGATAGCCATTGACTAAGGGGTATTTGTTTCCATCATTTATACAGTTGGGCAAATTTGTAGGAAGATCCTTAAAGTTCATCAGCCATAAATCATAATCAGTACCAATTGAGTTTATATTTACTGTTAATGCTGGATCTTTAACTAGAAAAAATTTGCTATCTAAAAGAATATTCTCCTTTTTGAGAACCCAGGCTATGCTCATCATTTCACCAATTTCCACAAGGCTTTTGTAAGGAGAAGCGATTACTCTAGTTATTTTGGGATCTGAATTTTGTTGCAAAATAGGTACCAGTAAATCAGGGCGATAGTACTTTTGATAACCCAGATTACAAGTAACCGTAAGTGCGCTCAAAAACCCAACCGAGAAAATCAAAGCTAAATCTTTACCTTTGAACTTTATCAAGCCCACACCAATAAGGATAATTACTGCCGGAAAATAGACAAAACTATAGCGCGCTCCTCTGGTGATATCTATAGCTGCAAAATAGGTCAAAAAGAAGAAAATAGCTATAGAAGAGAGAATAAAGATCAAAACAAATTCTACTAACGAAGAAGAAGATTTGGCTTTTTGGATATTTTTATAAATGGGAGGAATTGACCATAGTAGAAACCAGCCCATTAGCAAACCACTAACTATTACAATCAGTAAATTGGGTGATTCTACAGGAAGAAGACAGAGCATAGTGATCCAAGTAGCCAGGATCTGAAAAAAAGGTTTAAATAGTGAGAAAAAATCTGTATTATCACGGTGAATCCAACTGGTCATACTTTGACCATAGCTATGCGGGATTACTAGATAGAGCCAAGATAATCCGGCTGCTGAGGTAGCTAAGATCACTATGCTCAATTTTTGTATTGCCTGAAGAGATAGACCATATCTCAAGTAAAAAACTACTAAACTCAAGAGTTCGGCAATCAGAGTCAAAATGAAAAAATAATGTACTAGCAATCCTAGGGTATTAACTATTGTCCAGAGCCCAACCAACCACCAAGGAAAAGTCCCTCTGCTGACGGTTTCTTTGATGGCCTTTAGCAGACAGCCCAATGATAAAAGAACTAAAAGAATTGCCATACTATATTGGCGAGCTTCTTGCGCCAAGAAAATAGCATAGGGAGAAAAAGCCATCAATATAGCGCTCAACTGAGCCAGCAGTAAACCTGGCCAAAGTGCTCGCACAATAAGATAAATAGCAGGTACGCTCAATAAACCAAAAAAAGCAGCAAGCGCCCTTGAATACCAAAGTAGACCATCAAGTCCATGATGGGGGAATATTTTTAGCCAGAGATGCGACAGGACAAAATAAAGTGGAGGATGATTGTCTTGATGGATCACCAATGAGATAATATTGGATACTTTAGCAGATGCATTAGGAATCAAAGGCTGCAAAAGTGCATCTAGAGAAATTACTTGATTTAAGGCTACAGATGAATAGTCATTACCCAGACTAAAGATCAAGGTAGCAAACTCGTCAGTCCAAGGTGGTTTAGCACTTAAATTTATTAGGCGCGCAAATGTAGCAACAACAGTTGCCAAAATTAAAAATCTCACTTGAGAAGTTTTGAAGTTCTGAAAAATTTTTTTATCCCCCAAACAAGAGTTTAAGCGTGCTGCAATCCCTCTGGCAAGTATTTCAAAATCGTAAAATGAGCGCCCTATTGTTTTTGGGTTTTTCATCAGGTTTACCGTTGTTTCTTACCAGCAAGACTCTCCAAGCCTGGATGACCTTGGAAAAGGTCGACCTGAGCACTATTGGCTGGTTTAGTCTAGTCACAATTCCCTATTCTGCCAAGTTTATCTGGTCGCCCTTACTTGATAGTTTTATACCACCTTTTTTGGGAAGAAGAAGAGGATGGCTTTTAATTACTCAAATAGGCTTGGTTTTGGCTATAGGTGCCATGTCACTACAAAATCCGAGCAAAGCACTGTTAATGTTGGCAATCAACGCTTTTATGCTTGCTTTTTTTAGTGCTACCCAGGATATTGCTGCTGATGCCTATCGTACGGATATTTTGTTACCAGCAGAAAGAGGAACTGGCGTTGCTAATTTTGTTCTAGGTTATCGCTTAGCTTTGATCATAACTGGCTCTTTAACTTTTATCTTGGCAGATCATCTGAGATGGCCCCAAATATACCTGTTGCTAATGGTACTAATGATGTTAATTTCAATGATCTCATTTTGGGCGCCAGAGCCTCAATTTCACTCCCCACCACCAACAAACTTGCACCAAGCAATTATTTTGCCTTTTCTGGATTTTTTTCAGCGTCAAGGTCAGCTTAAGGGTTTTTGGATTCTTTTATTTATCGTCCTTTACAAATTAGGAGATGCCTTAGTAAACAATATGTCCACTCCTTTTTTATTGATTTCGGGCTTTTCTCAGACGGATATTGGTGCTATCAATGGAGGAGTGGGGCTTATAGCCACTATCATTGGCATAATCCTAGGAGGAGTACTAATTAATAGACTGGGCAGTAATCGTTCACTATGGATCTTTGGCGCTCTTCAATCTTTAAGTGTATTGACTTACTTTGTTCTTTCTTTGATGGGCAAGAATTATCTTTGGATGATTTTGGCTGTCAATATAGAGCATTTTTGTGCTGGATTAGGAACGGCAGCTTTTTTGAGCTTCCTGATGGGGCTTTGCAATCCTCGCTTTTCTGCTACTCAATATGCTCTGCTTTCAAGTTTTATGGCCTTTAGTCGTGACATTCTGGTAGGTCCTTCTGGAATGATAGTCGAGCATGTGGGTTGGCCTTGGTTTTTTATTTTAAGCTTTCTAGTGGCTATACCTGGATTACTCCTTTTGCCTATTTTTGCGCCTTGGGGTAAAGATTCAAACTAGAAGTTAGTATGGGGATCGAGAACTATCAGGTTGTCTCTATGTACAACCGTTTCATTGGCAAAATAACCCAAAATATTTTCAATCTGCTCTGAACGTTGTCCTTTAATTTGTTCTATCTCTAGTTGATTATAGTTGGCTAATCCTCTAGCTACCTCCTTGCCATCTTCATCACAAAGTGAAACAGCATCAGAGGCTGCAAATCCTCCTTCTACCTTTATAATTCCAGCAGGCAGAAGAGATTTACCAAACTGAGTTATAGCCTTGATGGCTCCTCGATCCAGATATAGTTTACCTAGAGGAACCAAGCCATAGGCTATCCATCTTTTGCGGGCATTATCAGTTTTTTGTTGCGGTTCAAATTGGGTTCCGATTGACTCTCCAGAGAGGATAGAGAGAATATTTTGGGGTTTTTGTCCATGTGTGATGACTGTCTTGATCCCTGCAGCAGTGGCAATTCGAGCAGCCGCAAGCTTAGTAGACATACCGCCTGTTCCCCATTGCGAACCTGTAGTTTTATCTTCTATTTTCAATTGAGCTAACTCTTCGACAGTGACAAAAGAAATAGGTTGAGCATCAGGACAAAGCCTGGGATCTGCTGAATACAGTCTATCTATATCAGTTAAAATAAAGAGCCAGTCAGCCTCAATTAAATTGGCAACCAGGGCTGAGAGAGTATCATTATCGCCAAATTTTAATTCATCGACTGCTACTGTATCATTCTCATTGACTATGGGGATCACCCCAAGCTCTAGTAAAGAAGAGAAAGTATTATAGGCATTGAGATAGGAACTGCGATCCATTAGATCTCTTCTGGTTACCAATACCTGGGCAATTGGCTGGCTGAAAATATCAAAAAGATCATCATAAATTCTCATCAGACGGCCTTGACCTACTGCTGCCACGGCTTGCTTAAGTGAGACTTTTTTGGGCCTTTCAGTGAGATTGAGGCGCATGCAACCTACACCAACAGCCCCAGATGAAACCAAGACTACTTGATAGCCAAGGCTGCGAAGTTGAGTCAAACTCTCTACCAAAGAGGCAATGGTTGAAAGAGCCAACTGTCCGTTATCCGGCCTGGTCAAACTAGATGTGCCAATTTTGATGACAATGGTCTCTTTAGCCATAGCAAGCAATTATTAGACCTAGAATTGAGGAGATATTTTCAGGAAATTTTAGGGATAAATATTTTGGCATCTGGCACATAGACCCAAGCAATTCCTTCAGGATCTTTACTTTGACTCCACTCGGTAAAATCAGGCTCCACTCTGCGCTTAGTGATAGTAGCAGAGTTGATATCCAGACGTTTAGCTAATTCAGATTGAATTAGCTGCAAGGGTTCTTCTGTAACTTCAACGCTTTCATCAATATTCTCAGGTAAAGAAACTTCTGAAATTTCAACAGGAACCAACTGTTGGTTATCTTGACTTATTTGAGGTTCTGCTTTTTTGAGCTGGGCTAATTCAGCCAAAACATTAGAAGAAGGAACAGGTAGGGGTTGTTCTTCTTGTTCACTTTCATCAAATATACTGCCTAGAGCACTAACAGTGATGAAGTAGTAGAGAGTTCCTTGTGTGCCAATATTTTTTTTGACTGCGCCATATTCCTCGGATTTTCTTTCTAAAAACTTTTTGGCCGGGCCTTCACGCAGACTGGTTTTATTAGAAAAATCGAGAGCTGTCAAACAACCTTGATTTTCTTTGATTAACTGATTAAAAGCAGGGTTGTAACGGTCACATTGACGCATCCACTGTATTTTATCGTAGACCTTCCACGCCACTAATGTGGATATCGTCAAAACAAGCAAAGGCCAAGCTCTGGCAATCAAAACAATTGCTGCAGCGACGGGAATTATAAGAACAGAAAGCTTTGGTCCATCATCTGAATAGACTTTTTCGGTCATGGTTTTGCCAATTCACAAATATTAAAGGATAACTAAGATCGCATATAGACTTATAAGAATTCTAAGATATTATCAGCCCGTTTGAATCTTTCCTAAAATTACCCAGTTCTCGTAAATGATCATGCGACCCTAACTTTCTCATGGCACAATAGTTAGAGCGCCAAAACAATAATAGAGCTCAACAATTTAAAATGACAGCAACCTTTAAAAATCCTACCAAAACTCATCGTTTAGTATTTCCCTTTACTGCAATTGTTGGCCAGGAAGAGATGAAATTGGCCTTGTTGCTCAATGTGATCGATCCCAAAATTGGGGGAGTGATGATTATGGGAGATCGTGGCACAGGAAAATCTACCACGATCCGCGCTTTAGCAGACTTACTACCAGAAATTGAAGTAGTTGCCGATGATCCATTTAATTCCCATCCTAGCGATCCCGAATTGATGAGTGATCTAACCAAAGAGCGTTTTGAGCAACAGTCAGAACTCCCCGTAACTCACAAGAAAGTAGCGATGATTGATCTGCCTCTTGGGGCAACAGAAGATAGAGTCTGTGGCACTATTGATATTGAAAAGGCACTCTCAGAAGGCGTTAAAGCTTTTGAGCCAGGGCTACTCGCTAAAGCCAACAGGGGAATACTCTATGTAGATGAAGTAAATCTTCTTGATGATCACCTTGTAGATGTTCTTTTGGATTCTGCTGCCAGTGGCTGGAATACAGTAGAAAGAGAAGGTATCTCCATCCGCCATCCAGCCCGCTTTGTTTTGGTAGGTTCAGGTAACCCAGAAGAAGGGGAGCTGAGACCTCAACTGCTAGATCGTTTTGGCATGCATGCAGAAATCCGTACCGTTAAAGAACCCGCACTGCGTGTACAGATAGTAGAGCAGAGATCTTCTTTTGATCAAAATCCACAGGAATTTTCTCAACAGCAGAATCAAGAACAAGAAGATCTCAAGCTCAAGATAGTACAAGCGCAAGAGCTTTTACCTCAAGTTAAAATCGACTATGATCTAAAAGTAAAAATTTCAGAAGTTTGCTCTCAGCTTGATGTAGATGGTCTCAGAGGTGATATTGTAACCAACAGAGCGGCTAAGGCCATAACGGCATTAGAGGGAAGAACAGAGGTCACTGTCGATGATATCCGCCGGGTAATTGTACTTTGCTTGAGGCATAGATTGCGCAAAGATCCTCTAGAGTCTATTGATTCAGGCTACAAAGTTACCAAAACATTTAATAGTGTTTTTGGTCTAGAGCAATAGTAAATTGCTTTGAATAAAACCCATAATAGAATTAATTATTCATTATCACTTGGCAGAGAGATTCAATGACCAAAAAAACTTTGACTGCTCTATTGATTGCTCTATCTTTGGGGATCGTTATTTGCAAGGATCAATCTCAAGTCTTAGCTAACCCAGAGCAAAGCGCTCAGTACGATTTTTCTGCAAATCAAGATCGATTGGATCAACATTTTATCCAGATGATGGTACCTCACCATCAAAGCGCAGTGGATATGGCTCGTCTTGCCTTAAATCGAGCAAAACATCCTGAGTTAAAAAAACTAGCCCAATCCATTGAAAAGAGTCAAAGCCAAGAGATCCGAGACATGAGAGCCTGGTATGCTAAATGGTACGGAAAAAGTATTCCCGATGGTAAACACTATTCAGGGATGATGCATGGTGGAGAGATGGGCATGATGGGGAATGGTGGTTGTGGGATGGGCATGATGGGTAATGTAGATCTCGAGAGTCTGAAAAATTCTGCAAACTTTGATCGAGCCTTTATTAATGATATGATTCCGCATCATAAGATGGGGGTGATGATGGCTTCTTGGGTTCTAAATAGTAAACATCCCGAACTGCGTAAATTAGCAATGTCTATTATCCAGAGCCAAAGTGCCGAAATCGAGCAGATGTATAACTATAGCCAAAGCTGGTGAAATTATTATTCTAGAATGGAAACTTGTTTAGCTAAGCGTTTTTTAATACCATGAGTGTCTCTCAAGATTCAACAACAAACAAAATCCAGAAGAAAAGAGCCTATCAGACCAGAACAAGAGAGCTATGGCTCAAAATATCCGTCAATAGTACTATCTCGATTCTGGCTGCTGTTGCTTTGTTTAAATTGATTCCCTATCAATTGAAGCAGCAAGAGGGGCTTGCAGATCTCAATCGCAAAACTCAGGCTCAAGAAACCAGAGTCAGTCAATTGAGGAAAAATTTTAGCCGTAATTTTGATCCGGTCCAATCACGTAAGATCATGCAAGAACTCACACCCGAAGTCGATCCCAATCAAAGACAGATATTTTTCCTCAAAGACAAAAAGTGAATTGGCCCTTACAAAGTAGCAATTCCCTCTTGGCGGGCCGCTTTAATGACTGCTGCAGAAACTGCCTTAGATACAAGAGGATCAAAAACTGAAGGAACAATGTTTTCCTTATCTACCGACTCAACTAATTTGGCAATTGCCGCTGAGGCAGCTAGGCACATGCCCGTTGTGATAGTTTTCGCACGGCAATCGAGCGCGCCGCGAAACACACCAGGAAAGGCTAGGACATTGTTGATCTGATTGGGATAATCGCTTCTGCCAGTAGCCATGACTGCGACAATATCTTGCGTCAATTCGGGCTGAATTTCTGGGATGGGATTGGCCATAGCAAAAACAATAGGATCAATATTCATTGCTTTGAGCATCTCAGGACTGACAACATTAGGAGCGCTAAGACCAATAAAAACATCTGCCCCCTCCATAGCTTTAGCCAAATCTCCTGAGGTAGAGACAGCAAATTCAAGCTTTTGAGAACCAAGATCATCTCTTTGGACAGAGAGAATTCCTCTTGAATCACAGATCCAGATTGTCTGAGCGCCATAAGCTCTGAGTAATCTGGCTACAGCTATACCAGCTGCGCCAGCTCCATTGATTACAATTTTGATTTGCTCAATGGTTTTACCTACTACCTTGAGCGCATTGATCAAGGCAGCAAGAGTAACTATGGCAGTACCCTGTTGATCATCGTGGAAAACAGGTATATCTAGTTGAGCTTTGAGTTTTTCTTCGATTTCAAAGCAGCGAGGCGCAGCAATATCCTCTAGGTTAATCCCGCCAAAAACTGGGGCTATCTGCTTAATAGTTTCAACGATAGTTTCTGTATCTTGGCCAGCTAGACAGATGGGAAAAGCATCGACATCGGCAAAATTTTTGAAAAGCATAGCCTTTCCTTCCATCACTGGTAGAGCGGCCTCAGGTCCCAGATTTCCTAGGCCTAGAACTGCGCTACCATCGCTGACTATAGCCACGGTATTGGACTTGATTGTATATTTATAAACACTTTCAGGATTATCGGCAATTGCCCGACAGATCCTACCAACGCCTGGAGTATAAGCCATAGCCAAATCAGACTGGCAAGTCAAGGGAATACGTCCTACAACCGAAATTTTGCCTCCTTTGTGCAACTCAAAGGTGCGATCGGTAATTTCAATAATCTTGATTTCCTCAATTGCTTCAAGGGCAGCTACAATCTCATCTGCCTGTTGTTGACTACCGGCATCTACAGTGATTACCCTTCGGGTGATTTTTAGGGTTCTCTCGGTTAGCTCAATCTCACCTAGACTGCCACCAACTTTGGCAATCGCTTCTAAGACCTGAGCCAATTTTCCGCAACGATTGGGAAGCTCTATGTCAATTGCTAAACTGTAACTCGAACTGGGGGTTAAACTAACCATGTGACTTTAATTTGGTAGAATCAAATTCTTAATTATCTGATGTCTTGGGCTTTGAAAATGTTCATTTTGTGATGAAAACCTGGATCGAATTGGATTATGGGGGGCTTTTGTGGTCCTTGGGCTTAGTTCTGTTGGCTATTGCCCTCTCTTTTTGGCAAAAATTAAAGCTGGAACAATCAATTATCTTGGCCTGTAGCCGAGCTTTTTTGCAATTACTGATACTAGGAACTGTTTTAGCTCTTGGTCTTCAAGGAGTTCCTTTTTGTCTGCTTGTAATATTGCTTTTTTTGACACTGTCTACTTTTTTTACCACTAGGCGAATCAGTGAGGATTTACCAGCACTTTTTTGGCCAATGTGGTTCGCGCTATTACTTAGCACTGTATTAGTAGTAAGTTTAGCTATCTTGTTAATTATCCGTCCTAGTAGTAATCTGTTGACTCAATATTTACTTGTTCTATCTCTAGTGACTATTGCCAGCTCCAGTCAGGCTTCAATTGTAGCCGGTACTAGATTAGTCAATTGTTTAAATAACAACCGTTTAGAAATAGAAACCCGGCTTTGCCTTGGCGCCTGCTATAGAGAATCTATCTCAATTTACCGCCTTGAGGCAATCAAATCAGCAATGTCACTCAATCAAATTATGTGGCTTGGCTTGGTTAGTTTGCCTACTTTGATGGCAGGACAGATTATCTCTGGCGTCGATCCTCTCAATGCAGCATCTTATCAATTACTATTGACGTTTATGTTGATTCTGGCAAATCTTGTTACTCTACTGTTGGTAACTGAGGCTATTACTCAAAGCTATTTTAATTCTTCGGATCAATTAATTTTATGAGAGTTTTTTGGTATTGGTCAACTTTGTTTGTCATTTTTCTATTTTCTTTGATTCTACGTTTTTGGAACTTAGGACAGTTTAATGAGCTGGTTTTTGATGAAGTTTATTATGCAAAATTCGCCAATGATTACCTAACTAATACTCATTTTTTTAATTCTCATCCCCCTTTGAGCCAATATATTATTGCCTTGGGGATCTCTCTGGGCTCTTTTTTTGATGCTTCTTCAGAGATGGTCAATAATTTAACCGGCAGCATGAGATCTACTTTGAGCTATCGTTGGATCAATGCCCTTAGTGGCGCATTTATTCCTCTTTTGGCTGCTGCTTTAGCCCTCAAGCTGACCTTAAGGCGAAGCTATTCAATCATAGCTGCATTTTTGATTTCTCTAGATGGCATCTTTTTAGTTGAATCTCGCTATGCTCTTAATAATATTTATATAGTAATTTTTGGATTGCTGGGTAATTTGTTTTTTCTGATATATCTTTCTCGGCGTTCTTTAGCTATTAAATATCTGATTTTATCAGGCATATTTTTTGGAGCCGCAGCCTGTATTAAATGGAATGGTTTGTGGTTTTTTTTGGGGGTTTGTTTGATGATTATTTTGGGGTTTTTAGCCTCTTTCTGGAAGTATCCAAGAGAAATTAAAAAGCCCGAAAAATTATTACAGAAAGTTATTGTTGAGAATTACTCTAGTGTTTTTTCGAAATATCCTCTCGATAATTTGACTTTAATTAATCCTCTATATCATCTTTTAATTCTTACTGTTATAGGTATTATCACTTATAGTATTCTTTGGATTCCTCATCTAATAATGAATCCTGAATATGATTTTTGGGAAATGCAATACCAAATACTTAACTATCATGAAAATATTAAGAGTGGACCTGCAGTTCATCCCTATTGCTCAACTTGGTATAGCTGGATTTTAATGCTAAGACCAATTGCTTACTACTACAAGCAATCTAATCATATTATTCATGATGTCCATTCCATGGCTAATCCCATTGCTCTTTGGCTATCAACTTTAGCAGTATTTTCTTTGTTGCTTTGGCTTTTGCTAGGGAAAAAGGGATTATTTTCGCCAAATAACTGGATTATTACTTATATAGTAATTAATTACTTGGCTAATCTTCTACCCTGGATAAAGGTTACCCGCTGTATATTTTTCTATCACTATATCGAAGCATATACTTTTTCCCTATTAGCCTTAGCTTGGTTTATAGATGGCTGGCTCACTAGCAGCAAAATTGTTTTTAAATTTGCTGGTGTATTAGCTCTTGCATTGATAACCTTAGCATTTATTTTCTGGTTACCCATATATTTGGGCTCACCACTTTCTCAAGATGAATTTAACCAGAGAATGCTTCTACAAAGTTGGATCTAACTCTAATTCGCAGCATTTTTGAGAGCTATTTCCATCAGTATTTTTTGGCAACTCAATTCAGCTCCCTCAGATGGTACGCGCTGAACATAAGTTCCATCAGATTGCATTTCCCAGGCCTGCCGATTATCGCTTAGATGCAAATGCAAAATTTCCATCAGTTCTTTGGCTAGTTTAGGATCTTCAACAGGTGTGATTACCTCAACCCGACGACTCAAATTGCGAGTCATCCAATCTGCACTACCTATGTAAATCTCTTGTTGGCCACCATTGTGAAAATAGAAAATACGCGAGTGCTCTAAAAATCTGCCAATAATACTGATGACTCGAATATTTTCACTCAGACCCGGAACGTTAGCCCGTAAACAGCTGATCCCACGCACAATCAGATCAATCTTTACGCCGGCTTGGGAAGCCTCATAAAGAGCAAGTATCACTTCAGGATCTACCAGGGAGTTCATCTTGGCAATTATTTTGCCTTCTGAGCCGCTTTTGGCATTAACGCTCTCTCTTTTAATCATCTGGATCATTCTTTCTCTCATGCTCATAGGAGCAACCAAGATCTTCTGATAAGACTTATGTCTTGAATAACCCGTCAAAAAGTTGAATAGATCAGTTAGATCGCTACCTAGTTCTGACCGACAACTCAAAATTCCTAAATCAGTATAGAAGTTTGCTGTTTTGGAATTGTAGTTACCTGTTCCAATATGGACATAGCGATTTATCTCCTTACCTTCTTGCCTGACTACTAAGATTACCTTGCTGTGAGTTTTTAGCCCAACTAAGCCATAGACAACATGGACGCCTCTTTGCTCAAGTTGTCGGGCCCAGTTGATATTATTTTCTTCATCAAAACGGGCTTTAAGTTCAACAAGAGCTACTACCTGTTTACCGTTATCTGCTGCTGCAATTAGATTTTTGACAATCGGAGAATCCCCAGAAGTTCTATAGACAGTCATTTTTATTGCCAGCACATCAGGATCATGTGCTGCTTGCGACACAAATTCTTCTACTGTGGCAGTAAAAGACTGATAAGGATGGTGAAGCAAAATATCGCCCTGGCGAATCAGGTTAAATATGTCTACATCTTGGCTTTTTTCTTGCTGATCATCAGAAGGTTTAGCGCTAGTAAAGGCCGCTGGGACTACGGGTTGCCAAGGTTTATCCTTGAGAGAGGGTAAAGGTAGAGAGATAAAAGACATTAAATCTGAAAGTGCTAAAAGACCTTCTGTTTCATAGACATCCTCTTTATCTATTTCTAGCTCTTCGATTAGTGTATTTCTAAGAAATTCTGGAGTTGAACTGTGAATTTCCAAACGCACAGCAGATTTACCAGTACGACGTTTTCTCAATTCCTGTTCAATGGCAATTAAAAGGTCATCTGCCTCATCTTCAGCAACTGCAAGATCGGCATTTCTAGTTACCCGAAAAGGATAGAAATCTTGTATTAACATACCTGGAAAAAGCAGTTCAAGATTGTGGGCAACAATTTGCTCTAACGGGATACCCATCCAGATAATTGATTCGTTTTTAATCCTTTTGTATAGCTCTTTAGGCAGAGGGAAGAACCGAGGATAAGATTTAGGGATCTTGAGCCTGGCAAATTGCTCCTTATCAGTCTCAGGATCTTTGACTACTACTATTAAATTTAAACTCAGATTGGATATGTAGGGAAAAGGATGACTGGGATCTACCGCTAAAGGTGTTAAAGCAGGAAAAATATGATTTTCGAAATAACTTTTGAGGTAAGCTTTTTGCTTTTCATCGAGATCATCGTAATTTTTCAGCAATATTCCTTGATTGGCAAGTTCATTTCTCAGTTCAAATTCAAATAAATTTTCTTGTTTTTTAACCAATGGACGAACTGAATTGCTGATCTCGACAAGTTGTTCCTCTGGGGTCAAGCCATCTGGGGATAGTTTGCTAACTTCGGCTTCAAGTTGCTTTTTCAGAGCAGCAACCCTGACCATAAAAAACTCATCCAGATTGGAACTAAATATTCCAGAAAATTTTAGCCTTTCTAAAAGAGGTGTTCTAGAATCTACAGCCTCATGTAAAACTCTGGCATTGAATTGTAGCCAACTGAGCTCTCTATTTTGGAAGTTGTTCTGAGTTGTATCTAAGTTAGGATCAGTCATAGGATATGGCTAGATTGAGAGTTTGTTAATTCAAATAAACAGTCTTCTTGCCCTCTATCCTAGCTTTAAGTGTCGCCAAAAGTTGGTTATGGTTTGGTTAAGGTTTAGAGTCTAGGCGTCTCCTGCGGCTCGAATTGATCTTCCAATGATGGTGATTATTTACAAAAAGCAGGACACGCACAATACAATTAAATTCACTTTAAGGATTTTGTTGGGACCAATTATTTGACTCTATACCCCATTGGTATTTAAGGAAATCCCTGTACATATTCTCTTTGCGCAGCATTTGCTCATAGAGCTTTACTAAAAACTCCAGAGCTTGCTCGTGGTTTAAGCTTTTTACCTCATTTTCAAATGATTTAATGTTGAACTGCTGTTCCAAAGATAGTGGCATCTGTTCAGACATAGTTAACTCCTCAACTAAGGTGCTTATATCTTAACTAATGTAACAATAAATTGACAAGTAATTTGGTATATGCGTTATCTATTTGCCAAAAAAATCAATTCATGCACATAAGTTATTTTTTAGCAAGGATTTTTTGAAAAAAATGCTCAATGCGAACATTTATTAAGTAACCTTGCTTAAATACATAGCTACTATGAATATTGATGTCTAAGATATTGTCCTTTTTTTTAGCCGAGATATCTTAGAATTGGAACAAGATGGGGTTTTCATACGACTTGATTAGGATAGATTGAACTTGGGCTAGTTGAGTCCCTTGATGGTTTACAAAGAAAGTCCTAGGGGAAATTTCTGGTCTGAACTATCATGAAAATTTACTAGACTAGTGAACTATTAAAAACGACTCCCGAGATAGCTATTAATCAACCCACAGACAATATTAAGCAGTACGACGACATGACTAGCATTTTAAACAAAATAAAAGACTTTGTAGGAATTTCAGAGGTGGAAGAGTACGAAGAGGAAGAAGAAAGGGTGGAAAGCTCAAGCTTAAAACCCAACTTTTCCACTACAAAAGATACAAGTATACCTTTTGAAGCGCCCAAGGTCACTCCTCGCCGCAGCAAGGAGAATTTCAATGTGACGACAGAAACAAAATCACTAGGAACATCAACCAGTATGGTATCTTCTTCCAAAAACAATAATAGTAATGTTATTGGCTTACCTCAAATCAGCTCAAACACAGTGACTGAAGTAGTAGTCATGGAACCTCACAAATTTGATGAGATGCCTCAAGTTATTAGAATCCTTCGTGAACGTAAGTCGGTAATATTAAACTTAAACGTGATGGATCCAGATGAAGCTCAAAGGTCTCTTGACTTTGTTGCCGGAGGTACACATGCCATAGATGGTCATCAAGAGCGTGTTGGAGAAAGAATTTTTCTTTTTACGCCCAATTGTGTCAAGGTAAGTAACATCAGCGGAAAACTCAATGTTGCCAACAAGTCTAGCGCTCGTCCTAACTCCCTCACCGCACCTTCTACCAATCTTTGGGAAGTGCCTATAGACTCGGAATTTACCCGCTTGGCTCAATAAATATTGAGAATTGCCCTTTAATGGGCATTTTCTCTATCTAAATTAAGTGAGATTCGAGTTGCTGTACGCAAAATTTGCCCAGCCAGGATAGCAGATCCAAAACCATTGTCAATATTGACTACAGCTACTCCTGCTGCGCAAGAATTAAGCATGGTAAGTAGAGGAGCAAGCCCCCCAAAACTAGTACCATAGCCTATGCTAGTTGGTACAGCAATTACAGGACAATCTACCATGCCAGCTACAACACTTGGAAGAGCCCCCTCCATGCCAGCTACCACAATCAATACGTCTGCTCTCGCCAAAATACTTTGATGAGAAAGTAATCGGTGTATGCCGGCTACGCCCACATCCCATAGGCGCTCAACCTGAAAACCACAAAGTTCAGCCGTTAGAGCAGCTTCTTCGGCTACAGGTAAATCGGCAGTACCGGCTGAAATCACCGAAATCAAACCAGCTCGTTTAGTTGCTTTGTGTTCATCTCGAAAAGCGCAGATGCGAGCTTGTGGATAGTAAACAAGTCCAGTGATTTCTTCTTGCAGTTCATTGGCGACTTCAGGTCCTATTCTAGTGACCATAACAAGTGCTGATTTTTTGAGCATACTCTGGACTATTGCCTTAATTTGACTTGTGGTCTTGCCAGGTCCCCAAACCACCTCAGGAAAGCCAGTTCTCAACTGACGATGATGATCTATCTTGGCAAAATCACCGACAGGTTCAAAATCAAAATAGCGCAACTGCTCCAATCCCTGCTGGGGAGTTAGCTCACCTCTAGATATTTGCTCTAAAAGTTTTTCTAGTTTTTTTGCTTGATCCATTTATTTTATTTAGTTTCACTTTTTTTGCTCAAAAGGGACTGAGAATCAAGAACTCGAATCAATGTACCTTTGCTTGGGAGATCTTTAGGCCTCAAGCGAATCTTATTACTGCGAAGTTGAGAAATATTGAAATCCTTAACTAAGTCCAAAAATTGCTCTACACCAACTAAATCACAGCTACTGCGATCAGATGCCTCAGTAAGATATTGAGTTGGGATCATTACTTTAGGTTTAAGGGCATCAAGAGCCAGCTTCGCCTCGCTTGGGTCATAAGCTTTGGGACCTCCACCAACAGGAATCAAAGCCAGATCGGGAGTACCCATGAGAATTTTCTGCTCTATTCCAACAGCAGAGGCCGCCCCGCCCATGTGCAGAATATTAATTCCACCTTGCTGCCATTTCCAGACAATATTATTCCCAAATCTTCTGCCTTTTTCCCGATCATGCGGTACGGATATACCTTGTATCTTTATCCCATTAATGTTGAAATCACCTGAATCATAGAGAATTTTCGGCTTACCTGGAAGGTCTTCTACAGCCCCTTCATCCCAAAGGTAACTGCTAATTAAGATTACATCAGCATCGACCTTAGGTAGAGAATAGCCAGCAGTACAGCCTATAGCTCTAAAGGGATTTACTAAGATTTTCTGTCCATTTCCACTAAAAAGAAAACAGGTCTGCCCTAACCATTCTACTAAGAGGGATTTGTTGTCGATAAGTGGTTTACCCTTGAGAGCAAGGGATGACCCTGGATGGGTGAGAATCGTTCCCATAGCTGCCAGGCCTGCTCCGAGAATTTCCCTTCTTTTCATAAAGGACTTAGCTCCAGTAAAAAATTACTCAATAACTGCTTGCCTGCTAAGGTTAGAATACTCTCTGGATGAAACTGCACTCCCTGAATATGAGGATAATCTCGGTGTCTAACTCCCATGATTGTCCCATCTGCAAGCCAAGCAGTAACTTCCAAACTAGCAGGTAAAGATTCCGCTTCGATAATCAAGCTGTGATAGCGTGTGGCTTCAAAGGGATTTTCTAGATTGGCAAATACCCCCACATTGCTATGGTAGATTTGAGAGGTTTTCCCATGCATCAAAACTGGTGCAGGCACAACTTTACCTCCAAAAACCTGTCCAATACTTTGATGTCCCAAACATACCCCCAATATAGGAATGTTAGAACCTAACTTACCAATAATATCTAATGATACCCCTGAATCTTCAGGCCTTCCTGGTCCAGGTGAAATAACTATAGCACTTGGTTGTAGCGCTCTTATGCTATTTAAGTCAATTTGATCATTGCGATAGACCTCTATGGCGGATGCTACAGGGATTGTGCGTCCTAGTTCACCCAAATATTGTACTAAGTTATATGTGAAACTATCGTAATTATCTATAACAAGAATCAAAATGCTGTTTTTCCCAATGTTAATGTCCGAGCAGTTCAGCCAGGCACTATCTCAAAAAAATTTGTGGTAGATAGCAGGCAGAAAAATCAAAGCAGCCACAAATAATGCTGTGAGTGCTGATATTAAAACTGCTCCGGCTGCGCAGTCTTTGGCTATTTTAGCCAACTTGTGATAGGAATGTCCAATAGTCAGATCAACTACAGATTCTAATGCGGTATTTATAAGCTCAAGTACCATGACCAAAGCTGATGTCAGAACAATTAAGGCCATTTCCAAAGAACTTAAACTACAGGCAAAACCCAGAAAAACTGCTGCTGTTGCGATGACTGTATGAATACGAAAATTTCGTTGAGTAGTAAAAGCATAGCGTATGCCATCAGTTGCGTATTGAAAACTTACTAGAAGATTAGATGCAACTTTCCAAGAAAGAGGACGAACAGATGGGTCATCTTTCTTTTCAACAGATACTATTCCTATAGGGACTATTTTTCCCCTTGAATGGCTCTGTTGTAAAGGTTTTAAGTTAAATTCCATATCTTTAGAGATTCCTCTTTTCCAAAATAGATCCTAGAATTCCTACACTTTTAAGTAAATTAGCTTGCTTAGCTAACATGAGCTCTAAACTTTCAGCATCGGGATGATCCCAGCCAAGTAGATGGAGTAGTCCGTGAGAGGCAAGCCAAGCTAACTCCTCTGACAATGAATGACTTTGCTCAAGAGCCTGTTTCTTGGCCGTATCTATAGAAATAATAATATCTCCAAGATAAAGAGGATCACACAAAAATTCTGTTATCTCAGGTACTTTTACCTCAAGTGCAGCAAAGGCAAGGACGTCAGTTGGTTTATCTTGAGAGCGGTATGTTGAATTTAACGATTGAATTTCCAAATCATCAGTTAACCTTAGACTCAACTCAAAGCCTGCTTGTTGGTTTGTTTCTGGCAGATTTTCTGCCATGTTTTCTAACCAAGTAGCAAACCAATCCGTCCAGGGAATATCTAGATCGGATTTAATAGCATCTTGTAGATTAAATTCCAAGAGTATAGACATTTGAAATAATCAGCGCGTCAAATAAGATATACCCACCAAAAAACCCAAAAGCGTCGCTGTGGTCAAAAAAAAAGTGCTTCAGTGAAGTTCCTTTTTTACGCACCATGTTACGCATCGCCAGCTTAACATAACTAGGCTGAGGAGGCTGTTTCTCTTGCGTTTCTAGAATTGGATCCATAAAAATTTTGGATTTGGGTAAAGTGATAGAGGTAATTTAACAGTATGTTGGACAAAAAGCCATAATCAATTTTGAATAATCAACAACTCTGGTGAGATGCTATTATATTTCCCAAGTCTAACTAAAAAATCACAATAATTATTTCTTGGCTATGTATAATTTGCCAGAGCGCAAGGAAAGCTTTAAAAAACTGCAAAGTAACCTCAAATATCTCTGGCAAGAGGAAAGAGCAGCTGAACAAGAAGATCTAGATATTTTGGTAGTTCCCTCTTTTAGTATAGACCAAGAGGTTGGATCTAATGTGCTTGGTTTTTTGCACTATGAAGAAAGGTTGTTATTTTCTTTAATCAGGTTGCGTAATCCGCGCACCAGATTAATCTATGCTACGGCTCAACCATTGCCAAAACTAATTGTGGACTATTATCTTGAGCTACTTTCTGGAATACCCTTTGGTCATGCCAGAGAGCGTCTGTTAATGCTCTATATGTACGATAGTTCTTTTAAGCCTCTTACCCAAAAAATTTTAGAGCGGCCACGCTTGATAGCAAAGATAAAATCAACCTTGCGAGCTGGTAAATCCTACATGGTCTGCTATAACTCTACTGCGCTAGAAGCAGAGCTTTCTCTTGCTCTTGATATTCCACTTCTAGGCTGCGATCCTGATTTGCTATATTGGGGCTCTAAAAGTGGCAGTCGTGAAATTTTCCAACAATGCCACATTCCCCATCCTGCTGGTAGTTTGCAGATCAATACTGTGTCTGATTTAATCCAACAAATTAAAAATCTTCATTCACAAAAGCCCACATTGAGGGCCATGGTAGTCAAACTAAATGAGGGAATTTCGGGTGAAGGAAATGCTCTACTAAAAATAGATCCCAATGATAGTGATCCTGATTGGCTAAAGAGCTTAGAACACTTAAAATTTCAAGCTCCAAAGGAAAATTGGGAACACTTTGCCCAAAAAATTGGACAGCTAGGGGCAATAGTAGAAGAATATCTTGAAGGAACTGTCAAAAGATCTCCTTCAGTACAAGGTTATATTGCCCCCAATGGAAAAGTAGAAATAGTTTCAACCCATGATCAAATCCTGGGTGGACCAGACGGACAAATATACTTGGGCTGCACTTTTCCAGCCGATGTAGCCTATCGTCAACAGCTGCAAGAATATGGCTTGAAGATAGGACAGGCATTAGCTGCTAAAGGGGCAATTGAAAGTTTTGCTGTTGATTTTGTGGCTCTCTGGTCACAGCAGAGGCAAAAATGGGATCTCTATGCTGTTGAGATTAATTTGCGCAAAGGTGGAACCACTCATCCATTTATGACTTTGCAACTTCTAACCAATGGACATTATGATCGAGGCAGTGGTGTATTTTACAGCTCCTATGGCCAAGAAAAATACTACATCTCTACGGATAATCTTTGTAAGCCTCAATATAGAGGATTATTGCCCACTGATTTGATGGATATTATTGCCAAATATCGTATCCACTTTGACACTGGAGCTTTACAAGGTCCTGTTTTTCATATGATGGGCTCTCTTTCTGAATTTGGTAAATTAGGACTAACCTGCATTGGCAATTCCCACCAGCAGGCCCAAGAAATTTATAATCAGGTAGAAAACATACTAGATCAAGAAACCTCATTGGAACTGGCCCATAGTAATTCACCTCTTCCTATTAGTTGGTACGACTGATGAAAGCAATATGGCTTGAAGATAAGCAAATTGAACTGCGTGAAAACTTACCAGTACCAGCTCCAAAATCAGGAGAAGCCTTGGTAAAGGTCTTAAAGGCAGGGATTTGCAATACAGATCTAGAACTTGTAAAAGGTTATTATCCCTATCGGGGAATTATAGGTCATGAATTTGTTGGAGTAGTCGAACAAGGAAGCGAGCAGCTAAAAAATCAAAGAGTTGTCGGAGAGATCAATGCTAGCTGTGGCAATTGTGACTATTGCTTAGGGGGAATTAAAACACATTGTCCAAATAGAACTGTTCTAGGGATAGTCAACCGCCATGGCGCTTTCGCCCAATATTTAACCCTACCTATAGAAAATCTTCACATAGTGCCTTCCAATGTCAAAACTGAGGTTGCCACATTTACCGAGCCCATTGCTGCCGCTCTCCAAATTCAGCAGCAGATCTCAATCACCCCAAAGACAAAGGTCTTAGTTATAGGTGATGGAAAATTAGGACTTCTTGTAGCTCAGACTCTCAGCTTGAGTGGTTGTGATCTTCAGGTGATTGGTCGCCATCAAGATAAATTAGATCTACTCAAAGAATTAGGCATTAATACTAACTTAGAAGCAATAGCCATAGAGCGAAAGTTTGATGTTGCCGTAGAATGCACAGGTAATTCTGCTGGTTTTGAACTAGCTAGATTCGCTCTTAAACCTCGTGGCATACTAATTCTCAAAAGCACCTATGCAGGTAAGTTGAGCTTGGATGCTTCAGCTTTGGTAGTTGATGAGATAACAGTGCTTGGCTCAAGGTGTGGACCTTTTGATCTAGCGCTGCAACTTCTAGCAGAAAATAGATTAAATATTGAGCCAATGATTTCGGCTAGCTATGAACTTTCAGATGGACTTTCTGCCTTCTCTCATGCCCAAAGACGAGGTACCCTCAAAATACTTTTGGATGTTAACTAGACTGTTATAATTTTTTAAACATAAAGCTACAAATTTATATCAAAGTGAATCTAAATTTATTTATCTCTACCTTTGCCTTAATCTTTGTGGCTGAACTTCCTGATAAAACAGCTTTTGCCACTTTATTTTTGGCAACTTGCCACAGCCCGCTTGCTGTTTTTTGCGGTGCATCGTTAGCTTTTGTCATTCAGAGCGCTGTAGGAGTAACCTTTGGCAGTATTTTAGGTGCACTACCATCTAATGTAGTGCATATTGTCTCTGGGTTATTGTTTTTGGTATTTGCAGTGATGATGTGGCGACGCAAGCAAGATAATTCTGAACAATTAGAATGTCAAGATGCCTCCCAAGCTAAGAGAAATTTTTCTAAATCTTTTAGCACAGCTTTTATGACAGTATTTATTGCTGAATGGGGAGATTTGACTCAATTGGCAACTGCAACTTTGCAGGCTAAATATCACAGTACTCTCACAATATTTGTTGCATCCACCCTAGCACTTTGGGCAGTTACCGCTATAGGCGTGATTATAGGCAGTAAACTCAAAAATCATCTCAATCCTAATCTTCTGCAAAAAACAGCAGCTAGTGCTTTTGGCATAGTTGGTTTGGGAATGCTTGCTAATCCTTAGTTTTTGGAATTTTCTAAAGCTTTACGAACATAGAAAAACCAACAAAAAACAGCAAATACTCCAACTGAAAGAACAGAAAAAACCAAACTACCATCGCCACCATGCCAGTATTCAAATCCCTTCATATCTTGGGAGTTGGCCAATAGGGCCAAAATAGCGATTCTAAAGCTATTAAGCCAAAAAGAAATCAAAGCGGCAACTATCAGACAAATAATCTTATCTTTGAGCTTTGTCTGAATCAGAATAAAGAAAAAAATAGTAACAGTGAGCATTAAAAGCATACTATCTACTCCCGCACAGGCGCTCAAAACTTCTACTCTTCCTTTGGGTAAGATTATCTGTACACCATTGCGATAGACCGAAAACCCACTTGCCCAAAGTAGAAAACTACTAGCTTGTGCTGTCGCTTTAGTGATTCCCATCTGGATTAAAATATCTACTATTTTGGGATAGAAGGCCGTCAAACTAAGAAGTATTAGTTCTTTTCTAAAATATTTAAATGAATTAGCACCACTAGATAAAAGACAGATTCCTATTCCAAAGATAAAAGGAGCTATCGCAACATCATAGCCAAGTGGAGTTAATGTTCTAAGTAAAATCAAGCCTATTAATAAAGCGCCCAAAACACTAGCAACAGGGCTACTCTTGAGCTTCAGGTTAGAACGCTCTTCCCAAACCAAAGAAGCTATGCCTACAAACAATAAAAAATGAAGGCTGACAATATTGGATTCTATAGATTTTCTCGTTAGCATAGTAAAATGGATAGCGATCATAGATGAGGCTATACCTAGCAATAGATATCCATTTTTGCTAACCGTCTTTAGCTCGTTCACTCTGTTATCCCTACCATAATCTTTAAAAGCTAAACCATCAAGCTTTAATACATTTGCTGCCAATCAAATTGGCATTTTAAATACAAATAGGCATCATAGGCCTTAAGATCAAGATTAAGATGATTTTACACAATCTAGGGTAAATGTCAAAAGTTCTGATTATCGCAAATGCTGAGGTAGTAGAAAGCAAAGGGGCAATCATCACCTCTCCCGTAACCCAGACCATGATCAATGCCTTTCGACAAGCAATCAAGCAGGATAATCCTAAAGCGGATGTAGAGATCGTAGCAACTGCCTCACTTTGGTCTAATCCTCAACATTTCAAGAACAGACAAGATGCTCTGATATGTCCTTTAACAATTCAGTTGCCTGAATGGTTTAATTTTCCCAATCAGAAGCTCTATCAAGATTGTCGCCAAGTTGAGCAGCTTCGCCATTGGGTAAAAGAAAAACTGGGCTATACAACTAATAATACTTCTTATCAAACCCTTGGCGATCTTTGGTTACCGGTGGTCTTAACTAGCAAAGGACCGATCTATGCTGAAGTTATCAGAGAAGGGGAAATTCCTAACTTTTATCAACAGCCGATGGATCTAGATGACAAGATTCGCCAGCCTCTCTATTCTTTGGCTCATAGGCTTTTAGAATATCTAAAGGCTCAGCCGTCAGTCTATCTTGTCCAGTTTTCTCTTTTAGGAAAAGAGGTTATTTTTGATAGACTTTGGCCTTTTCCGGCAGCCGCGGCAATTGCCTCTATTAAGGTACAAAATCCCAATCTTTACGATTGTCACTGGCACTGTTTAAATAATCAGCCGGTTTTAGATCTTTTTATTCCGGCTCAATCAACTCTTGTAAGTATGTAACAAGAGTCTCTAGCTCACTTGGTAAAGTGAAATAATGGACACAAGCCCTTATACAATCAGAATCTTTCAAGGTTCTTAGAAAACAGCCCCGCTCTTCTAGATTTGCAACAATTTGAGAATGGGTTAATTTGCTTTTTACCCGAAAGCAAACTAGTCCAGTTTTTGGTTGTTGTTGTTGCAGGCATTCAATATTGGGAATATTTGACAGATTTTGCCAGAGCTGCTGGCTCAATTGACATATATCTCTATAGCGATCTTGAGTATTTTTCCATTGGCGGTGGGTAGCCAATGTTGCCCTGAGTCCTTCATATTGTGGATAGGCACTCGTACCTACTTCAAATCTCTGTCCATCAATTTTTAAGGATATCTCTTGATTTTCACCATCATCTTGGATAGCTCGCCAGCCTAAAAAAGTAGGTTTAAGGCTTAAAAATGCATCTGGTGAGATATAGAGCCCACCGACTCCTGCTGGGCCGCAGAGCCACTTATGCCCAGTAAAAGCGTAATAATCCACTCCCAGTTCAGATAAATTCAATGGTAACAATCCAAAAGATTGAGCAGCATCTATTAAAACCTTGATAGATCCATTAGGGTAGCGATGACATAGCTCCACTATTTCGGCAATGGGCAACAGTTGACCAGTATTCCAAAGAATATGACTAACTACCACAAGCTTTGTTCTAGGTTTGAGGCTCTCTTTAATAGCTTCAATAGCATTTCCCTGATTGAGAGTTGACTTAAGCCGAGCATAGTCAATCGCCAAATCAAAACGACGAGCAAGCTCTTCTACAATTGCCACAACACTGGGATGCTCACAATCTCCCAAAAGGATGCGATCCCCACTTTGCCAGGGAATACCCCAAAGTACAATATTGCAGCCTGCAGTCACACTCTCGGTTAAGGTTAAAGTTTTAGGCTCAACCTGTAGCTCTCTAGCCAAATCTTGCCGCAGGAGTGAGGCTCTTTTAGTCAACCAAGAATTAGACTTGATAGAAAAAGGCCCATTGATTTCTAGGTAGTTATAAGTATCAACGATTGCTTCAAGTGCTGCCTGTGGGAGCATACCTTGTCCCCCGTAATTGAGATAGACTTTTTGAGCAAGTCCGGGAAATTCGCGGCGATGCTCTTCTATATTGACAGCAGGATACTCAGGCTCGAGCATAGAAGATCTTAAAATATGGTTTTCTAACTCTCATATTACTTTACTTTTCCTTGGAGCCTTGCCTTCTTTTGCTCTAATAGGCTTGTCAGAAAGATGAGAATTACGTTAAATTTAATTAAGATAGATCCACAATGCCTAAAGAACTATGCTAGCAGCATTGACAAATAAGCACTAATAATATATCGAGAGAAAATATGAAAATTTCTTGGAAAGTAATTTTACTCTGGTCTTTACCCCTAGTGGTCATTGTATTCTTCTTTTGGCAGGGGCTATTTACCCCTAACGTCAATAGTTCTCCAATTAACACAGCCAACACTCGTATGACCTATGGAAGGTTCCTCGAGTATTTGAACTCCGATAGATTATTGAGCGTTGATCTTTTTGATGGAGGTCGTACCGCAATTGTTCAGGCAAACGATCCTGAAATAGCCAATCGAGTTATAAGAGCTAGAGTTGATTTGCCAGAAAGTTCTCCTGATTTAATTGCCCGATTGAGAGATGCCAAAATTAGTTTTGATACTCATCCGATGCGCAATGATGGACAGCTATGGGGATTTTTAGGCAATCTAATTTTCCCAGTACTTTTGTTGGCTTCTCTATTTTTCTTGTTTCGCCGCTCCAATAATATTCCAGGTGGACCTGGCCAGGCTATGAATTTTGGCAAATCCCGTGCCCGTTTCCAAATGGAAGCGAAAACTGGCATCAAATTTGACGATGTAGCCGGAATTGATGAAGCTAAAGAAGAACTTCAAGAAGTAGTAACTTTTCTCAAACAACCAGAGAAATTTACAGCAGTAGGTGCCAAAATCCCTAAAGGTGTTTTGTTAGTCGGACCACCAGGAACTGGTAAAACTCTACTAGCTAAGGCTATTGCCGGTGAAGCTGGGGTACCTTTTTTCAGTATTTCTGGTTCAGAATTTGTTGAAATGTTTGTTGGTGTCGGGGCTTCAAGGGTCAGAGATCTATTTAAAAAAGCCAAAGAAAATGCTCCATGTTTGATCTTTATCGATGAGATTGATGCCGTCGGTAGACAACGTGGTGCTGGAATTGGTGGTGGTAATGATGAAAGGGAACAGACTCTCAACCAGTTACTCACTGAGATGGATGGTTTCGAAGGCAATACTGGTATTATCATAATTGCTGCAACTAACCGCCCTGATGTTTTAGATTCAGCCCTGCTAAGACCTGGTCGTTTTGATAGACAAGTGACAGTTGATAGTCCTGATTTTAATGGCCGTTTGGCTATTCTAGAAGTACATGCCCGCAATAAAAAAATTGCCCCTGAGGTTTCCATCGAATCTATAGCTCGTCGTACACCCGGCTTTAGCGGAGCTGATCTAGCTAATCTTCTTAATGAAGCTGCAATCTTGACAGCCAGAAGAAGAAAAGAAGCAATCACTCTTTTGGAAATCGATGATGCGGTAGATCGCGTAGTTGCTGGTATGGAAGGCACACCTCTGGTAGATAGCAAAAGCAAAAGACTTATTGCTTACCATGAGATTGGACATGCTTTAGTTGGTACTGTCTTAAAAGATCATGATCCTGTCCAAAAAGTTACTCTCATCCCTCGCGGACAAGCTCAAGGACTAACCTGGTTTATGCCAACCGAGGAACAAGGGTTGATTACCAAGTCACAATTGATGGCAAGGATTGCCGGAGCAATGGGCGGACGTGCAGCCGAAGAAGAGATTTTTGGTCATGATGAAGTCACCACTGGAGCAGGCGGAGATCTTCAACAAGTAACAGAAATGGCTCGTCAGATGGTTACCCGTTTTGGAATGAGCTCTTTAGGACCTATCTCTCTAGAAAGTTCTAGTGGGGAAGTGTTCTTAGGAGGCGGTCTAATGTCTAGAGCTGAATATTCTGAACGTGTGGCTACCCGAATTGACGATCAAGTGCGTACTATTATTGAAGAGGGACATAACATCGCTCGTAAACTGGTTCGGGATAATCGTGAATTGGTAGATCGTCTAGTAGATCTATTAATTGAAAGAGAAAGCATTGCCGGGGAAGAGCTTCGTCAGATAGTTGCCGAATATACCGAAGTTCCTGAAAAAGAACTTTTCTATCCTGAGATTCTAGCTTAAGCAATTAAAGCATAGATAATCTTCAAAGAGGGGCATTTAGTCCCTCTTCTTTTTTTGTTAAAGCCGACAAAAAAAACTGCAAGCTATGATCAAAATGATCAAATCTAAATTACTCGAGGTAGATCATGCAAGTAATTCTGGTCATAGTGGCAGATGGTGCTGCAGCCCGATTTTTCACTTTGGAAAGCTCTGCTACTCCTGAGTATGAATCTAGTCCTTATCTAGTTGCAGGAGAAACAATAGCTAATCCTAGCCAAGAGCTCACTGGAGAAGAACTTTGGTCTGCACCCCAGTCTCAGGTAGGGCATTATCAAGGATCTGTACAAAATTATGATGATCATCGCCAGCAACATCAAGTAGAGTATGAAAGGCGTTATGCAGCTCAAATAGTCGATAAAATCCAAGATTATCGTCAATCACATCATGTTGATGAACTAATAATAGTGGCAGAACATAAACTTTTGGGTTTACTCAGAGATGTTTTGCCCAAAATTCCCAACATCGTAGAATTAGATAAAAATCTCTCTCATCTAAATCCTAAAGAAATACATGAATATTTAGCCAAGCAAGATGTTCTACCTGCT
>CAISPN010000051.1 GCA_903887375.1 uncultured cyanobacterium | reverse complement strand
GTCAAGCAGGCACTGACAGGACATGGTAAAGCCGACAAAAGATCAGTTCAAGAATCAGTCGCAAGAGAATTAAATCTAGAAAAAATAATCACCCCTGATGATGCCTCTGACGCTTTAGCCCTAGCTTTAACAGCTTGGCTTAACCGCTAAAAATAAAAAAGCCGGCGCAAATTACACCGGCTTCGAGGATCATCTAGTACTAATCATCCAAATCGTCATCTTCATCGTCATCTTCATAGAGCTCATCTTCATCCTCTTCGAGATCTTCTTCATCGGAGAATAGAACATCAGTTATTAAATCATTCTCATCACCATCTAGATTGACACCGCCGCCGATAACTCGACGAGCAATATGATCGTCAACCAAATCATTGTCAAGGTTACCGACTGTCAGACTATTGCCAAATCCCTCATCTTCATAATGGCGATCACCCATCTCGTAAGAAGGGCGAGAATAAGCATTATCCTCAATGGGTTCACTTAAGAGTGCTGCGGCGGCTGCATCTTCATGAGCACCAAAGCCTGTTCCTGCAGGAATCAAACGTCCAATGATGACATTTTCTTTGAGACCACGCAGCCAGTCAGACTTTCCTTCAATGGCTGCTTCAGTCAGAACCCGAGTGGTTTCTTGGAATGATGCAGCACTGATGAAACTGTCAGTATTCAAAGAAGCCTTAGTGATTCCCAACAAAACAGGGGTGTATTTGACAGGAGCCTGACCAGTTAGAGAGACTGTTTCATTGTGCTTTTCTATCCCACGCAATTCGACCAATTCTCCTGGAAGAGCAGTGCTATCCCCTCCATCGTCAATGCGAACCTTATAAGTCATTTGGCGAACGATCACCTCGATATGTTTATCGGAAATATCAATTCCCTGAGATTGATAAACAGATTGAACCGAATCGACCAAAGACTTTTGAGTTTTGCGCAAAGCTTTGAGTGTGCCTTCTTGAATACCATCAACTTCAAGATGAAGATTGAAATAGGTTTCCAACAACTCATGTGGGTTGGAAGGCCCGTCAGTCAGTGGTTCACCCCCTTCAACTTTTTGACCATCAGAAACGATGGAAATCTGTCCAGGTAAGAGAGGATATTCACTAATCATGCCATCTTCTTCAATGACCTTAATATCTACCGTTTCATCATTGGCATATTCTACTTGGCAAATACCAGGTTTGCGTGCTAAGACACAGGCTTCTCTTGGTTTACGAGCTTCTAGCAACTCTTCGATCCTTGGTAGACCCTGGATGATATCGCCAGTTTTAGCCCTTTCAAAAACCAACAGAACCAGATTGTCTCCCCTTTGAACTAAATCTCCATGTTCGACATGAAGAATAGCTCCAGCAGAGACACGATAAGGACGTGCTGAGCGGAATTTCACTTCGAATCCTTCTTTAACTTCTTGGAGAGAAACTACTTGACCAGAGTCTGACAAAATTAACCCGGGAGCAAGTGTAGTGCCTGCTACAAGAAGATCCCCAACTTTAAGCTTAGATTTACCGGGAATTGTTAAGGTAAATTGGTCAGATTCGCGCATCACCAAAATGCGTCTTACTACTTCATTTCCGCCTTGAATACCTCTGACGTAACCATTTTCTTTACATTGGATTTCGGTGCGCGCTACTACTGCTCCTTTGGGGATCTGTTGTCCATTTTGAACCAAAACTCTAGTCTGAACGCTTCCACCATAAGGATCGGTTTCGCTATCACGTCTGAGGGTTAATGACTCCAAAATCACCAATTGCAAACGATCACAGTTAGCTTTTTCATCTTTTTTGATTTCAATATCAGCAGTTAGATGAATGATGCCATCTTTTTCTTGTGAAGACATTTCAAGTACTAACTGAGTGCTCAAAAGATTAGTGCCCTCTACTGAACGAACCCTCTCGCCATCTTTATAGTAAAGACGTTGAACAGAACGCAGCTCAATGGTACGTTCTCCCTCTTGGTTGATTGAACCTTGAGATGGTGAAGCAGGTTCATCAGAGACTGTATATTCCTCCACTGGCCTTAGCAATAGAGCCATACCCTCAGTTGTTTCTACAATATCCCCTTGGCGCAGTTCACCCACTACTACACCAGGAATAATTTCGGTGCCAGGTTGAACCAGAGAACCACTTTCAAATGTCATCAACCAGTCAGGATCTAGATCTCTATATATATCGCCTGGCTTGACAATGATTTCACGCAGAATATCATTTTTTTGAATGATCTCTACTACTCCACTAGATTGGCAGAAGATGTCCTTAACCACCTCGGTTCCGGCTTCTACATACTCTCCATCTTCTACATTGAGAAGTCCAATATCTTTGTTGACTTCATGAGTTTCTTCTGGTACCCAAACCAAGGTACCTCCTTTAATAATCTCGTAGCCCTGTTTGCGGCCGCCTTTGCTGATCTCAATTCCTGCATATTTAACGATCCCACCAGTAGTTGTCCGATAGCGATCATCAATCAATTCTGCAATGATTGAGTGGTTGGGAACTTTAGTTCCTGGGGTAGTTTTAAGAGCAAATCTTTGTCCATCAACAGTCTGAATAATATATTGCTCACGTCCACCAGTGGTTTCTACCTTGACCTGAGCGCTATCTAAAATAGCAGAAGCAGTGACAATCTCGATCTCACGGCTACCCAAAACGGTTCTCACTAGACCGCCATTATTGGTGATTAGTTTGGTTTCAGCTAAGACATTACCTTCTTCAACATAGTCATCGTTGTTGACGGTGGCTTCTGCTCCAGGCGGCAGGTTATAAACTTCGCCAGAGAGTATCCAGATTAAACCGCTACGGCCTGCTATACGAGTTGTATTACCTTGGCGATCTGTCTTTTCTTCAGGTACGATATTTGCGAAAAATATCTCACCGGCCAGGATTGTAGCCACATCCTTGGTAGCTCTTTCGGTTGAGCGCTGTAGTTTAACTGTAGATTCTTCAATAATCACATGTCCTGCTTCAACTTTGGCACCATCTTCAACAAAAAGAAGCGAACCAGGATTAAGGTGATACTCAACTGGAGATACTCCTTTGGTAAGAGGCACTACAGTTAAATCTCCTGAAACTTCAATCTGTTCACAGTCATCGCCATGTGGAGTACGGATACGACGGGTAACTAGCTCTTTGCTCAGGCGAATTGTACCATCGATGGGTGATTTGACTGAACGGGCAACTTCTCCAGTAAATACCCCACCTGTGTGGAAAGTACGCATGGTTAGCTGAGTACCTGGCTCTCCAATTGATTGGGCAGCAATAATACCTATGGCTTCTCCCATATCCACCATATGGCCATGGGCTAAACTCCAACCGTAGCAATGTTGACAGACTGAGCGAGAAGATGCACAAGTTAAAGGAGAACGAACCTTGATTTCTTCGCGAGCACGTCCAATTTTCTTGGCTAAATCATCATCGATATCTTGATTGCGCTTAGCAATTATTTCTCCATCGACTTCAAAATCTTCGGCTAAAATTCTACCCAAGAGGCGATCTGCCAAGGGAATTAAAACCCTATCCCCATCTTTCATTGGGGTAACCGTAATACTTCTATCGGTTCCACAGTCAACTTCCCGAACGATGACATCTTGAGCAACATCTACTAGACGACGGGTTAGATAACCCGAATCAGCAGTACGCAATGCAGTGTCAACTAACCCTTTTCTCGCTCCGTAGGATGAAATGATATATTCTGTGACTGTCAATCCTTCTCGGAAATTAGTTTTGATGGGCAAGTCAATCAGTTCCCCTTGAGGATTAGCCATTAGCCCCCTCATACCTACTAATTGACGAACTTGGCTCATATTACCCCTTGCACCGGAAAAGGCCATCATATAAACCGAGTTAAGAGGATCGGTGACACGGAAGTTACGGATCACTTCATCTTTCAGTAATTCTGAAGTCCCATTCCATGTGTCAATTACCTTTTGAAAGCGTTCTACTTCGGTGATTTCTCCCCTGGCAAAGCGCTGTTCTGTCATACGAATTTCCTGTTCTGCCTCTTCGAGCATTTGCTTTTTAGCTGGTGGAACAGTCAGATCATTTACACTGATTGAAACCCCAGCCTGAGTTGCATAGCGAAAGCCCAGATCTTTGAGTCCATCAGCTAGTTGCGCGCAACGAGCTGAACCATGACTGCGATAAACACTAGCAATTAGCTTTTTCAGACGGCCCTTATCGACGGTGTAATTATAAAACATCATAGTCTCCCAAAATTGTCATTAGCTTTAGCTTTCATCATCTAAGTCACTCAGTCCAAGAGATTCGTAAGTTGGACGACTGGGAGTGCGTCGGAAATTGTCAACCATCAAATCAACTTCTATATCTCGGCTACCGCCAGAATCATCGGCATTTGTTTCTACTTTGTGAACAGCGATATCTAAACCAAGAGATTGCAGCTCCCTCATCAGTACTTTAAAGGACTCCGGTGTGCCAGGTCTTGGTATAGGCTTGCCTTTGACAATAGCGTTGAGAGCTTCATTGCGTCCCTGCATATCATCAGACTTGACAGTCAGAATTTCCTGTAGGGTATAGGCTGCTCCATAAGCTTCTAGTGCCCAGACCTCCATCTCTCCAAAGCGCTGACCACCTTGTTGAGCTTTTCCACCGAGTGGCTGCTGGGTTACCAATGAGTAAGGTCCAGTAGAGCGAGCATGAATCTTGTCATCGACTAGGTGAACAAGCTTGAGCATGTAGGCTTTGCCCACTGTGACCGGACGGTCAAATGGCTCACCAGTTCTGCCATCATAGACCTGGATCTTGCCGGGCTGTTGCTGATCAAAAACCCAATCACGATTTGGTTTATGTGAAGCATCATCGAGCATTCCATGGACTGTTTCTTTGGAGGATTCTTCTCCATACATTTCATCAAAAGGAGTGACCTTAAAGCGCACACCAAGATTCTCCCCAGCCCAGCCTAGCAAGCATTCGAAAACTTGTCCTACGTTCATCCTAGAAGGCACACCCAATGGATTTAGTACTATATCAACAGGACGTCCATCAGGTAGGTAAGGCATATCTTCTATCGGTAAGATACGAGAGATGATTCCTTTGTTACCATGGCGACCGGCCATTTTATCTCCGACTTGGATTTTACGTTTTTGAGCAACGTAAACCCGCACAACCATGTTGGCTCCAGGTGGCAATTCATCCCCTTGCTCACGGGTAAAGACACGCACATCCACAACTCTTCCTTTTTCTCCGTTAGGTACCCTGAGAGAGTTATCTCTGACATCACGAGCTTTTTCTCCGAAGATTGCCCGAAGCAGCTTTTCTTCTGGTGGCTGGTCTGATTCACCCTTTGGAGTGACTTTACCTACCAAGATATCGCCAGATTCAACCCAGGCTCCCGTACGAATAATCCCTCTTTCGTCGAGATTTCTAAGGGCATCTTCCCCAACATTGGGTATTTCTCTGGTAATTTCTTCAGGTCCTAGCTTGGTCTGTCTGGCTTCTATTTCATATTTTTCAATATGGATACTAGTATAAGTATCGTCATAGACCAGTCTTTCGCTGATCAAGATAGCATCTTCGTAGTTGTAACCCTCCCAGGGCATATAGGCAACAAGGACATTTTGCCCCAGGGCAATTTCACCACCTTCAGTAGCCGAGCCATCGGCTAATACTTGCCCAGGTTCTACATCTTCACCAATATAGACCAATGGCCTTTGGTTGAGGCAGGTATCTTGGTTAGATCTTTGGTACTTCTGCAGACGATACTCAATCTCACGCTCTTGAATTGGTATTAAGTGCTTGGGTATTTCTATGCTGTTGGTTCGCTCCAATACATTGGCTAGATCTGTAATTAGATTAGGCAGGATTGAGAGTTTTTTGTTCTCCAAGGCATCTTTAATTTTGCTAGCTATGGCTATATGCTCGTTATAGATATTGATATTTACACTTGCTTTAGCAGCAATTGTTAAATTGATCAAAGCGCTTCTGAAATATGGTTGAATCAGGTTAGCTAATTTACTACGCCATTCACTAGGGATCAATTCTTGAGGCAATGGCATTACCTTGAGAGACTTGATAATGACTGTCTCTAATCCTCTTTCAGAATCAAGTAGGAAAGCTAGAAATCTTTCCAAGTAGGCTTTAACTGCATCTAAAGAAGGAGGCAAACTTTCTTGCAAACTAGCGATTACCCAATCTGTCAGTTGTTTCTTGTGATTCTCATCTTCAAATCGATTGAGAATGTCACTGCTTTGGTTTGTTGCTAAGTAGTGAATGCCTTGAGCTAGACGATCAGCTAAAACTCTACTTGAAACTGTAACTATCTCATCTACTAGATAATCCTGTAGATGGGGTACTGCAAGATCTTCTACTTTGATTTTGATTCTGGTTGCATCTACGTGAGTTACCGTACCGTAATAACGAGACACAACGACCATTCCAGAATCCCTGGCTGTTTGAGCTTCCAGCCCTGTCCCCACCAATGCTCTTTCAGGCCTTAGTAGAGGCACCGCTTGACGTTGCATGTTAGACCCCATTAGGGCGCGGTTTGCATCATCATGCTCTAGAAAAGGAATCAAGGAAGTAGCAACTGAGACAATCTGCACCGGGGAAACTGCAATATAATCAACTTGTCCTGGTGTAGTAGTAGAAAACTCTTGGCGATAACGAACAGGTACAGTTTGACCTAGAATATAGCCTTGTTGATCGGTGGCTACATCTCCAGGAGCTACCCGCATATCATCTTCTTCATCAGCAGTGAGGTAGACGGGAGGTTGATCTTTTCTGGCCCTGCCGTTTTCTACTCTATAGTATGGAGTTTCGATAAAACCATAGCTGTTGACCCTTGCATAGGTTGCTAAAGAGCCTATTAATCCGGCATTGGGCCCTTCGGGAGTTTCTACAGGACAAATACGCCCATAGTGAGATGGGTGAATATCCCGCACAGCAAAGCCTGCTCTTTCTCTAGTGAGTCCACCAGGGCCTAATGCTGAGAGGCGACGCTTGTGAGTTAACTCAGCTAAAGGATTGGTCTGATCCATAAACTGCGAGAGTTGGGATGAGCCAAAGAACTCCTTAATTGCTGCTACTAAAGGTTTGGGGTTGACCAAGGAAGCAGGAGTGAGTGTATCTGAATCACCAACAGTCATACGCTCACGGATGATGCGTTCCAGGCGATTCAAACCCACCCTAACCTGGTTTTGAAGCAGTTCTCCTACAGATCGAACACGACGGTTACCCAAGTGATCTATATCATCGGTATTACCCATGTCAAACTCTAAGTTGATCAGGTAATCTATCGCTGTGAGGATATCTTCTCTAGTTAAAATCCTGGTGTGATCAGGTATGCTCAGATTTAGTTTTCTGTTGAGTTTATAGCGACCTACTCTGCCTAGATCGTAGCGCTTAGGATCAAAAAAACGTGAATCCAAAAGCATCTGTCCACCGGTAACAGTAGGAGGTTCGCCAGGTCTGAGCTTACGATAAAGTTCTAGTAAAGCATCTTCTTCAGAGGGGCTACCTTCTTTATCTAGTGTTTTTTGGTAATACTCTGGATGGCGCAGTGAGTCCGTAATCTCGCTATCACTTAGCCCTATTGCCTTGAGCAGAACTTGAGCTGAGAGCTTGCGTGTTTTATCAATTCTTACCCAGACTAAGCCATTTTTGTCTGTTTCAAATTTTAACCAAGCTCCTCTGTTGGGAATCAAAGAGGCTGAATAAGTTCTTCGTCCATTTTTATCAGTTTCTGATTTGTAGTAAACTCCAGGAGAGCGTACAATTTGATTGACAATTACCCTTTCGGCTCCGTTTACTATAAAGGTTCCCCGATCAGTCATTAGGGGTAAATCACCAATGAAAACTGTATTTTCTTTAATTTCTCCGGTCTCTTTATTAATCAGACGAGTAGGCACATGCATCTGAACTGAATATGTGCTATCACGACGCTTAGACTCTTCTACACTATATTTTGGTTCTTTTAACTTGTAATTGTCCCCTATAAAATGAAGCTCTAGTTTCCCAGTATAGTCAGTGATAGGAGAGAAACTGTTTAGTTCTTCTATCAGTCCTTCTTCTAAAAACCAACGAAAACTGTGGTGTTGAATCTCGATTAGATCCGGTACTGGCAAGAGGTTATTGTAGTTTGAAGTGTTCATTTTGGAGATCAAATAACAGAAAAATCCGAGATAGTTTTGAATTGAGATAATCAACAGAGGCTTTAGGTATGGACAAAGCGAAAAAGCGCTTGGGCATTTTCGGTAGTTTGTCTTGCTAAATCCTCAAGTTGAACCTGACGTAATTGAGCTAAACACTCTGCTACATGAAAAACGTAGGAAGGCTCATTTCTTTTCCCACGTTTGGGTACAGGTGCCAAAAAAGGGCAATCCGTCTCTACTAATAAGCGATCATAAGGAACTCTTTGAGCTGATTGTTGAATAAGTTGAGCATTTTTAAAGGTAATTACTCCACTGAAGCTGATATAAAACCCAAGATCTAGAAACCAGTCGGTTTCTTGGGGTGTTCCTCCCCAGCAATGCATAACCCCCCTGAGAGAACCAACGCTCCCAAAAAATTCCTTAAGCACGTTTTTGAGATCTAGAGCAGCTTCTCGACAATGTATGATCACTGGAATATCTAGCTGGTGAGCAATTCTAAGCTGAGCAACCAATGCCTCCTTTTGTTGTTCTTTATTTTCTGCTTTATAGAAGTCCAACCCGGTTTCTCCTATAGCTACTACTCGTGTATCTGACTTAGCCAGAGACAAAATCAGCTTATCTGTCTCTCCTGGTTTCCATTGATCTGCCGAGAGTGGATGCAATCCAACTGAGAAGGAAACTTCAGGAAAGCGGTCGGCAATAGCCTTGATGCTCTCAAACTCTTGTGGCTCAACACAGGAATGAATCAAGTGCACAAGACCATTGTTGCGCCAGCGCTGAGCCAACTCATCCAAATCTTGTGCAAAGTCATCAAAGTTGATATGTACATGAGTGTCAACTAACTGCATTATTAACCTACTATTTAGCAGTCACTATTTTTAGTGCTTAGAATGAACTCTTAGGCTCAACTTAAGCACTGGCAGATGAGCTGACCTTGTTCAAAGCCCGAGCTAGGCGAGATTTTTTTCTAGCCCCTGTATTTGCATGGAGCACACCTTTTTTAACTGCTTTATCTATTTTGCTGTAGGCTTGGGCTAGTGATTCATCAACAGAGTCTTGCTTTTCTTTGCCGGCACCAAAGGATTCGACCGCTTGGAAGCATTTCTTCATTAATGTTCTGACAGAGGATTTGTAGTTCTTGTTGCGGATACGGTTCCGCTCAGCAATCTTTATACGCTTTATCGCAGACTTTTTATTGGCCACGGTTATCTTAATCTAGTCTTTATTAGTATCGGATTAACTATCCTAGCATATTTATCTGCTTTATACAATATTATTTTATATATTATTCTGATGCGATCAAATGATTTGCTTACTGGTAGGCAGTCTTAGCAAGATTTTTATCTTGAACCATAAATTTCTTAATCGCCAAAACTTAGAAATCTCTATAGCTTTTAGAGTTTTTTCTAGTTCGGTATTTCTTTGTGAGAGTTCATGGAGATCTGAATGATTAGTTTGAATAGTTTTTTCTAGTTCGGTATTTCTTTGTGAGAGTTCATGGAGATCTGATTGACTAGTTTGAATAGTTGTTTTAAGTTGATTATTAGCTTGGGTCAAACAATCTAGCTCGCTTCGGACTGATTCAATTTCTTCTTTGAGAAGAGCTATAGATTCTGTATGACTCAAAAAGCTAGAAACATTTTTAGAAAAAGCAAAAGGAGATTCAGATAAAGATAAACCTTGTTGGAGTTCGAGATAGTAATGTCTTCTTGCTGCTAAAGTAATGGTCTCTCCAGTACTATAGTGAGTAAAGGCGTAAGGATATTTAATTGAAGTTGGATAATCATTTCTAAGCAGGCTCTCAAGGTAAGTTTTGGCAAGCATTGACCAAATAGTACTGCGCTTTCCCTGATACATTGGACTATATTTAGAAATTTCATCGGGATTATTGATATCCCAACCACTAAAGTGGACAAAAAGTAAAGGCTCTCCATCTACCAAAACTTTATCGTATTGTTCAATTTCTAATTTTTTGTGATACAAATTCCAATGTCCCAAGTTAGCACCGGGATGAGAAAAGACTGAGACACCACTAAAAAATTGAGGTACTAAATTTAACCAAAGTTGATCTACAAATAAACTTCTAGGCTCAGATATAGCCAAATCATTAAAACAAAATTTGGTTAATCTATTTTTGAACCACTCTATAAAACCCCAAGTAGTACTAGATCTGCTTAGTCCCAAAAATCCTGCATTAAAAGTTCCTACTCTCAGAAAATTTACCTCATGAGGATAAACATATTCATTGTCAACAGGCATATCACAATGGGCTGTCAAAAGAATTGAGTGATTCTCTAGTTCCTGAAAAATAGGCTCTAGGGAACCACAAACCATTATGTCTGAATCTAGAAATACCCATTTGTCAATATCAGTATTTTGATAGAGATACTGATGAAGGTGGCCACGCAAGGCGCAGCAAAGCTCAAAGGCGCTGTAGTAAAAACACATTTGTCTTACTATCTCTTGATCACAAAGATCTTCTAGAAATATCCAAGAAAAATCATAATCCTTCGGCTCAAAATAGCCATCTACTTGATCCGCCAGCAGAACATAAAATTTAACATCTTCGTTATATTTTTGAAGAGATTGCAAGAGGGTTCTGGCATAGACTAAATGACTTTTGGTGATGATAGTGCAAATAGTCAGCATAACGAAAAAAGACAATTAAGAAATAACTACATAGATTTTAGCAAGAAAAATATCGTAATCACTTAAAATATTCACGAGTTAATCTCTTTGAAACAACCAAAAGATGGAATATATGTACGGTATTTTTAATTTCTTTGATCAACGCAGGTGGCTCACATTTGTTTTGGCTATTTTGCTCGGACTTTTGAGCGTTATAGCCCCTTTAACAATGAAGGTTTCTGCCTCTAGCAAGAGTACGCTTTATCATGGTGGAGATATCCTGACTATGACTGGAGATCAGATCGAATATGTTGAAGCGATCATTGTCCAAGAAGGCAAAATAAAATATGCAGGAAATAAAGCTGCTGCAATCAAATGGGCCGGCAAATCTCCAGAATTAATCGATCTTAAGGGTAAGACCCTTTTACCAGGATTTATTGATGCTCATGGTCACTTCATTTATCAAAGCAAAAATCTTCTAGATGCTAGCCTATTGGGAGTTAAAAATATTCCCGAATTGCTTGCTCGAATCAAAGAGCAATCAAAAAAAGTTCCAGAAGGTAGCTGGATTGTTGGTTTAGGCTATAGAACCAACAACATGGAAGAACATCGTCATCCAACTAAAGAAGAATTAGATAGCATCAGCACTACCAATCCTATTATGGTAGTAGATGGATCAGGGCACCATGCTGCAATTAATAGTGCATTGATGAAACAGCTAAACCTCAGCGCTGCAACTCCAGATCCAGAAGGTGGTATTTATTACCGCAAAGCTGGTTCTCAAGAATTAGATGGTCATGTTGCTGAAGAAGCCCTCAACTATGTTCGCGCTAAGCGTCCAGCCATAACAATAGCTCAATCAGAAAAAGGTATTGCTCTAGCATCCAAACAATGGCTAGAAAACGGTCAAACTACTGCCTTAGAAGCAGGATTTGGTCTTGGTGCTGATGATATTGATATCACCAAAAATGCTATCGATAAGAATTTACTACCAATCGATCTAGTGTTATATGCCAAAGGCTCTGTAGCGAATGATGCCATTGATGCAGCCTATCATGTAGTTGAAAAATACTCCAATCAGAAGGTAGATAACACTAAGGCTCTTTTGTCATTGCGCCCAGATCTCGATAAACGCTATATCAATAGGGTCCGTTTAGGTGGAATAAAATTTTGGATAGATGGCAGTAATGAAACTGCCTGGATGTCCAAACCCTTTACTAAGCTTCCTGAAGGCGTGAGTGATAAAAACTACAGTGGCGTGAGGACAACTCCTCAAAAAGACTTAGAAGATAGTCTTAATAAATACTGGAAAAGTAATATCCAGGTTTCTGCGCATGTTCTAGGAGATGAGGCAGTTGAGCAGTATTTACAAGCTATCGAAAAGACAATTAAAAAGCAGGGCATGAGCGATCATAGACCTATATTTATTCATGCTCAGTTCGTCCGACCAGATCAAGTTGCAAGGATTAAGGCAGTAGGTGGTGTTCCCAGTTTTACTATTAATGCTTTGGAATTAGTGGGTGATTATGTTGCCGCTCTCATGGGGCCAGAACGTGAGTCTTGGGCAGCAGTTGCCAATAGCATGGAAACCAATAAAATTAAATGGACTAGTAATCATGATATGCCTGCTGGTGTAAGCCCTAGTTTAATCTATGGTGTTTACAATGCAGTCAATCGTATTACAACCTCAGGCAAGGTAATTGCCCCGCAACAAAGGGTTACTCCTTATCAAGCTTTGCGTAGCATAACCATCAATGCTGCCTATGAAATCAAAGAAGAGAAAAATAAAGGCTCTTTAGAAGTCGGTAAGGTTGCAGATCTTGTGATTCTAGATCAAAATCCTCTCAAAGTGGATCCTTTAGCTATCAAAAATATCAAGGTCGTTGAAACTATCAAAGAAGGAAAAACGCTCTTTAAAAAAGATAAGGTTTCAGCTATAGTTCCACTTCCTACAGAGCCCAATGAAGCAGCTCATCATCATGACAATGGCAATGAGATAATAATGACCGAACAAGATCGATTGTTTTTGGAGGAATTAGCCAATAGAGCAAGCTAATCTAAAACAAAAAGAAAAGGGGTAAAAAACCCCTTTTATGTTTTATTTGGTCTATTTTCTTTGCTTCCAAGAAGCTAGCCATTCGCGCAGCACTTCATCAGCTACGCTTCGACCACCCAAACCAAAAGCTAGTGCTATAGCCACAGCAATGCCACCTAAAAGTAAGCCAAAGGCCAGGTTCACTATATTGGAAGCTACACCCATACGATCTAGAGCCATAGCTGCTGAAAAGGCAATGATTGCAATGCGCGCAGTCTGAGCCAATATTTTGACCTGACTAGCACCAGAGCGGCTGATTACGTTATAAGCAAGATTGGCTAGATAAAGTCCTATAGCCAGAACAATCAATCCACCCAAAACATTTACAGAAACTTCCAAAACAGCATTGACAATTCTAGTAAGAGCGGCAAATTCCAGCTTTTCTACTGCGGCAACTGCGCCAGTGAGCATGATGCCAACCAAAACTATAATGCCTGCAATCTGAGAGGGAGTTTGTTGGATAACTTTAGAAGAACCACCACCAGCCCCTACATATTCAGAAGTTTTTGGTGGCTCTTTAGGAAGGCCTAGCCAAGTGAAAATATCATCAAAGCCAATACTAGTGAGGATATTTGTCACCAAGTCACAGACAAAACGCCCTATAGCATAGGAGACCGTCAAAATTAGAGCTGCGGTAAATATCTTAGGCAGAGAATTTAAAATCTGACCAAGCATTCCTACAGCAGGAGCTGAGATTGCCTCTATCTGCAGCGCATTGAGAGCAGCAATGGCAGTAGGAATCAAAATCAGCACATAAACTAAAGTGCCCAATATCTGGGAAAGGGCAAGAGTATTTCTCCCCTGTTTGAGTCCAACTTTGGAGCCAATTTGGTCAGTCCCCACCGCAGAGAGAAAATTGGTAACTATAATCCTGACGATTCGAGCAACGAACCAGCCTATTACACCAATTAGGGCCGCTGTCAGAATCTTGGGTACAGCTAACAGAATTTGATTGAGGAGATTTTGTACTGGTTGAAGGGGACCTTGCAGTTGCAAGATATCTAATACCAAAGGCAAGAAAAATAGCAGAATAAACCAGTACAATGCATTGCCAAAAGCTTCATTGAGCGCCAGAGGGGTATCCTCAGGAGCAGCGCCAGTTGTTTGGGCGATGCGATTTTCTAAATTAAAACTGCCAACTCCTCTTACTACAACTTTCTTGGCCAAGGTTGCCAAAAGCCAACCAATACCCAAGGTGACCGCTGCGCTGACAAACCGTGGTAGGTAGCTAAATACCTGTTGCAAGAAAGAGTTTAAAGGAGCTGAAACTGCAGGCAATTGCAGCGCATTGAGAAAAGCGTCAATGGCAAAGAGAAAGACCAGCCAAAAAATGGCAGTAGAGATCCATTTTTCTATAGGAATGGATCTATCTATTCCTCTTCCACCACCTAACCAAGTAGCAAGGCGATTATCAAAATCAGTTTTTCTGAGCAGACCACCAACTATTGAAGCAACAATTACAGCCGCCAACCAGCCAACAATCAAAACCGCAACAGCGCCTAAAATACTGGGAAGATAGACGGTAACCTGCTTGATTGCAGGATTGATAATCTCCACTGGATTAGTTTGAGCTAATAGGACAGAAATTTCCCAACTTAGAAAATTGGGAAGATTTAAAATATTCATATTTTTAGATCTATCCTTTGTGTTAAGTTATGTTAAGAATCAAAACTTACTAAATTGTGATTAATAACTCTAATTTAGTGTATATTAAAATTCTAGAAAAAGCTTAATTTTAAAGATTAATTAACTTTTTTTAATCTCTTTCTGAGAGCCTATTATCTCTAGAGGCAAGTCTTGCTTTTCCTGAATAGGCCCAGCTTTGGAGATATTCAATTTGCTCTTGAGCTGTTCTAGCTAGAGGGATCATTTGACTAGCAGCTTCTAAAATATCATCTGTTGTGAATTCACGATTTTGACTAAAGGCAATATGCATTGCTTCAATTAAAATTTGTTCTATTTCTGCGCCAGAAAAATCGGGTGTTTCATAGGCCAATCTTTTAAGATCATAGTTGCGCAAACTCTGAGATCTCAACCTAGAAAGATGAACTTTAAAAATGGCTTCCCTTTCAGCTCTATTTGGTAAACCTACAAAGAAAATTTCATCAAAACGGCCCTTGCGCAGCATTTCTGCTGGTAAAAATTGTACATTGTTAGCGGTTGCTACAACAAAAACAGGTGAGCGTTTTTCCGCTAGCCAGTTAATAAATGTGCTAAAAACTCTACTGGTGGTTCCGCTATCGCCCTTGCCCTCTGAGCCAGCAAAAGCCTTATCGATTTCATCAATCCAAAGTACACAAGGAGCTAAAGCCTCTGCTAGATTAGTCATCTGGCGAGTGCGAGATTCTGATTCTCCCACAAGAGAACTAAAAAGTCGGCCCACATCTAGCCTCAAAAGTGGAAGATGCCAATGATGGGCAATAGCCTTGGCACTTAGAGATTTTCCGGTTCCCTGTACTCCTACTAAAAGAAGGCCGCGTGGATTGGGTAAACCATAGAGCCTAGCTCTTTCACTAAAAGCTGAGCCTCTGCGTAGCAGCCAATCTTTTAGCTGATCAAGGCCGCCTATATCTGAAATTTGCTCTGTAGCTGGATAAAAGTCCAAAATCTGAGTTTGTCTGATAGATTGTCTTTTCTCTTCTAGAATCATTTCTACATCGTTTGATTCTAGTTTTCCATTGAGAGCAATGCAGCGCGTGAGTACTCTTTTGATGCGCTCAAGAGAAAGACCTTGAGATGCTCGCACCACATCATCTAACAAGGATGATTCACAGGTTTGTTGGATATTTGTCAATATTTGTTCTATTTCAGAGCGAATTTCACTAGCAGTAGGTAGAGCAAAGTCGACAACTGTCAAAACCTCAGATAGATCGTTGGGTATATTGATTGTGGCTGAGATTATGACAATATTTTTGGGTTGTGCTTTTAATAATCTGGCTAAATTGCGCAGTTTACGAGAAATAGAAATATCTTCTAAAAAACGTTGAAAATCTCTCAGAATGAAAATTCCACCTAATTTATCAGGTAATTTTTCGATAAATTCTAGAGCTTGAAGTGGATTGCGCCTGCCTAATCCTTCAGAGCTGTGTTGATATCCTTCGACAAAATCCCAAATATACACTGTCCTATTGCCCAATTTTTGTGCAGATTTGGCAATAGATGATTCTAATCTTTCTTCTTCGGCTGTAGCGATATAGAGTAGAGGATAACAAGCTCTAATTAATAATTCAAATTCCTCAGAAAAGTTCATATTTTTATCTAAATTTATTTTGGTAGCAAAAATCATCCAGCAAGGTATAGAGCACTGGCACAACAATCAGGCTCAATAAAGTAGAAGTTAGCAACCCGCCGACAATAGCCACAGCCATTGGTTGGCGTAATTCTGCTCCAGCTCCGATACCTAATGTAATAGGGAGCATGCCCAAAATTGTTGCAGCAGTAGTCATGATGATAGGCCTTAATCTTATTTTGCCACTTTCAATAATTGCCAATTTCCTCTCTGTTCCCGTCGCCCTAAGCCTCTTGATATAGTCTAAAAGTAGTATAGAATTCTTGCTCAGTAATCCCAAAAGAAAAATTAGACCAAGGAGAGAAATAATACCAAAATCACTCCTTGTAATCCATAAGCCAAACATAGCCCCAACAATTGCCAGCGGTAAGCTCAAGCCAATCACAACTGGTTCAAGAAGACGGCCAAAGAGCAAAAATAGCACCAACAATAGAAGTATCGTAGAAAGCAATATGGTAAAGCCAAAGCTTACCAAAACATCGGAGCTATCAGCCGAATTGCCCCAGCGTCTCAATTTTATTTCCTGAGGAAGAATCACACTAGAGAGTTTTTCTACTTTCAAGGTGGCATCTTCCAGAGCCAAATTACGCGAGAGATTAGCACTGAGATAGATCATCCTCTCACCACCTAGATGCTCAATCTTAAATGGGCTCTCGGCATCTATTGTGGAGTTGGAAAGAGCTACATCTTTAAATCCTGAGATTTTAGCTACTTGAGTTTTCAAATTCTGAGCAGCTTCTAATAATATGCCTAAATCCTGACCTTGAATAGCTAATTGTAGTTGTTTATTGGCATCAGTCTGGACAAAGGGAATATCTTCCACACTGAAGCTCACTCCTTTAAGCTGTGGTAAATGCTGCCTTATATAATCCTGCATTTCAACTGTGTTTCTGGTTCGCTTGGCTTTCATTTTGACATGGATTTTTCCCTGATTGGGCTGACCGTTGATTCCTGCAGTAGTAAAGGCTGATTCTATATCGGGACTATTAAGGATCACCTTCTCTAGTCGCTTACCAGCGCTCATTGTTCTTTTTAGCAGAAATTCTTCTGGGGATTTGGCCAAATCATCCATCCAATTAAAAACAGAGCCAGAAGGACTATCACCAGAAGAAATTATATTAATTCTCGGCAGAGCAGTGCTATACATCACATTGAATTCGCCGCGATCTAGTATAGGTACAAACCCCTTGGGAATAAAAGGAATAAAAACAATTCCCACTAAAAAGCTAACTAGAGCTATTGCAATTACTGTTTTACGATGAGCTAATGCCCAATCCAATAATCTTGCATATGATTTGACCAGAGCAAATTCTCTTTTTTTGACTAGGCTAGGTTTAAGCCAGCGCAGACAAAGAACTGGTGTTAATGTTCTTGCTACCAATAGAGAAAAGAGGACTGCGGCGGAGATGGTCAAACCAAATGGTTTAAAAAATTTGCCAACTGAACCTACCATCAGTCCGACAGGTAAAAAGACCGCCACAATAGTCAAAGTAGAGGCTATGACAGAGAGACCAATTTCATTAGTACCATTGATCACGGCGGATTTGGTATCTTGCCCTTGCTCAATAAGGCGAGAAATATTCTCTACATCTACGATGGCATCATCTACCACAATCCCAATCACCATAGTTAAAGCCAACAGGGTCAAGGTCTCTAGATTAAAGTGAAAAATAGCCATCACAATAAAAGTACCCAAAAGAGAGGTGGGAATTGCCAAAGCAGAAATTATCGTAGCACTGAAGGTTCTCAGAAACAGAAAAATCACACCGACTGCCAAAATCACTGCTAGAAATAACTCATCTACCGTTGCTCCGGTTGCAGCTTTGATATATTTTGCCTGAGTCTCGGCTAGATCAAACTGGATATTTTGGTGCCTTTGTTGTAGCTTTTGAATTTTTTGCTGGACTAAAGCCACGACATCTAAAGTGTTAGCATCACTTTTTTTAACTATCTCTAAAGCTAGAGCATTTTTTCCTTGAAAGTGAACCAGCGTTGGGAATTTTTCACTCAAATAGGAACCATCTTCTTTTTTATGGCTATTTTTGATACTAGAATCTCCCAGAAGATTGACTTTGAGAACACCTTGAAGCTTTTCCAGATTGGGGATCAGTTCTGCTTGAGCGATCTGCCTGATTAGGGAAATATCTATCTGATCACTGCTAAGGGCATAGCTAATTACTGGCGATTCATTGAGGTTTAGGGCGAAAACTTGTGTTTTAAACTGCCGAAAATTAGCCAAAATATTTTTAGTCTGCTCGGCAGCATTTTCCAAGACAGTACCTGGAGTAAAGACAATATTGATTGTGGATTGTTGTGGGTAGGTAGTTGAGTAAATTTCCTTAATGTTTGGCAAAGTCTTTAAACTTTTTTCTAAAGGATTGGTTAAATTCGCTTCGGTATTTAGTGCACTGTTCAATGAAGCTTTTTGCGCACTTACTACTACCACTGGGTAGCTGATATCGGGAAAAAGTGCATATTTAAGAGAGCTATAGGCCAATATTCCTGCAGCTATCACGGCTAGCCAGAAGGCCACTACCTGTCGTGGATGCTGTAAAGCGCTTCGGGAAATATTAAACCGTTGTATCATTTAGAAACTGTGCTAGATTAGCAGAAATTTAGTCTTTTTAGATTTTAGGCTATCTCCGAACAATACCACTAGCAAGATTTTGCCTTCGTTGATTTGAATTTTGGTTCATTTTGAACAGTTCTAGGGATAGTGGGGCATCTTAAACTAACTAAATTGAGAAAAAGATTCTAGTAAATCAAGAGGAATCAATTTAACTATGAACTATGCCAGCGAATATATTCAAGCTGAGGCTGCTACCCGTGTACGTATCCTTAGTGAAGCTCTTCCCTACATTCAGTTTTTGTCTGGCCGGACAGTGGTGATTAAATATGGTGGAGCCGCAATGAAAGATGGCTCACTTAAAGAAAATGTTATCCGGGATATTGTTTTTCTCTCTTGCGTAGGCATCAGGCCAGTAATTGTGCATGGTGGAGGTCCAGAAATCAACAGTTGGCTAGATAAGCTAAACATTGAAGCTCAATTTAAAGATGGGCTGCGTGTGACCGATGCTGCGACAATGGATGTTGTGGAAATGGTATTAGTTGGGCGAGTTAATAAAGAACTAGTCTCTCTAATCAATAAAGAGGGCGCCTTGGCTGTTGGCTTATGTGGAAAAGATGGCAACTTAATCACCGCCAGACATCTAGCTGAAGCTGATGTTGGTTTTGTTGGTGAAGTTGCTATCATTAGTCCCAATCTTATTGAATCTCTAGTAGAAAAGGGCTATGTGCCGGTTATTAGTTCCGTAGCCGCCGATGAAACAGGTCAAGCCTATAATATCAATGCTGATACCGTCGCTGGAGAACTAGCTGCTGCCTTGGGGGCTGAAAAAATGATTCTTTTGACTGATACTCCCGGTATATTGCGAGATTATAAAGATCCTTCCACTTTGATTACTAAACTAGATCTCCAACAGACCAGAAAACTTATACAAGAAGGTATTGTAAGTGGTGGAATGATTCCCAAGGTCAACTGTTGCGTCAGAGCCTTAGCCCAAGGGGTGCGCGCTGCCCATATCATTGACGGACGTATACCCCATGCTTTGCTATTGGAAATCTTTACCAATGAAGGGATTGGTTCGATGATTGTTTCCTCCGAACACCATACAGGTAGACCGTAATATCCGTACTTTTACTCATTTGCCCTTGCTTTAATCCTATTAGTTTGTTATTAATAGAGTTGTAGAACAACCTGAGAGACCTTCAAAATACGCAATTATGACAGCAAAAGAACTCGTTCACCCGATGGTGAAGATTCAGAGCAAGGTTAGGGCATTAGTCGATTCAAAAATCCTCAAAAGTGAAGATAGCTTGTGGAAAATCGCCTTCCTGTTTGGGGATGAATGGACTTATTGGAAACAGGAACTATTGGACTTTGGTTTTTCTCTCCAAGATCCCGTCAGTGAATTAATTTTAGTGGAGTCTTGGGAAGAATAAGAAACAGGCCAACCTAACTTGGTTGGCTGTTGGTATATTTTTTTGAGAGTATTGATATCCCTTGGGGAAATAGAAGCAGCCTGAGGGCTTTGGGAATCGTACATTCTATCGCTGGGCTTATCGCTATGCCCCCAGATCCCCAATGCATGTCCTAGTTCATGCTCAATAGTTGATTGCAAGCTATATTCGGCTAGATTGGGTGGAATTTTGATAATCATTTTGTGCCTCAAAATCCGATCTTTAGACTGGTAAAGGCAATATCTAGTTTGCCCAGCTTTTGCTCTTGTTGAGCTTGTTGGGGGATACTCTCTTAGAATCTCAATATCAGATAGTTCTATCCCATCTACAATAGTCAAGGGCAAATATACAGACCAATTGTTAAAAGCCTTTCTAGCTAATCTTTCCCAAGTTCGCCAGCGCCTATCCTCACCTGTTCCTTCTACTACATTAGGAGCAATAGGCTCAATGTATACCTTGATGGGAAAAGACGACCAAATTAAATAGCCAAATTCAATTGGAGTAATCGCAGAAAAATAATCATCGCTAGAGCTGCTGGTCAAATTTACCAAACTAGCAGGTAAAGGATGAATAAATGCGACATTTTGGGCTGCCGCGAAAAAGCAGCAAAAAAAAGCCCAAAATCTAGACACCAAAGAGTTTTTTAGAGAGATCTAGTACTACAGTTAAGGCAACAAAAATAATACTCAAGGACCAAGTGATTTGGTTAAGAGTTTTTTCAGCACTTTTGCTACTGGTAAAAAGCTGAGCTTGTCCTCCAATACCACCAATTCCATCCCCTTTGGGGCTATGTAGCAGCACAAGAACTATCAACAAAACCGCCGAGAGAGACCAAACAATTCTTAAAACATCAACAATAGTCATTTTAATTTCAATATCTAGATAGATCTATTAGGGATAACTAGAGCGAGATGCTAACTGGTGCGCGACTTGCTTTAAGTTCTAAGGGATTAGACTCAATCAAGGACACTCCAGTCATCTCCTCTGGCTTAGTCAATTGTAGAACATCTAGGATAGTCGGAGCAATGTCAGCAAGTTTACCACCTTGTCTTAATATTGGAGCGCCGCCATGACCTACTATCTTTCTGCCTTCACCTTCAACTAAGATAAAAGGTACAGGATTAGTGGTGTGAGCTGTCCAAGGATTGCCCTGTTCATCACGCATATATTCAGCATTGCCATGATCTGCTGTTATCATCACAGTGCCGCCTTTTTTCTGGGCACAAGTCAACACCCTGGCTAGACAGCTATCTACAGTTTCTATCGCTGTAATGGCAGCTTCTAGATTGCCTGTATGACCAACCATATCGGGATTGGCATAGTTAACTACTATCAAGCTATAGATTCCCTTATCAATAGCATGGCAAAGCGAGTCAGTAACTGCTTGTGCTGACATTGCTGGCGCCTTGTCATAGGTCATCACCATGGGACTTTGAATCAGCTCACGATCTTCTAAAGGCAGGGGCTCTTCGCGTCCACCATTGAAGAAATAGGTTACATGGGGATATTTCTCGGTCTCAGCTATTCTAAACTGATGTAAACCTTTTGCTGCTATAACTTCAGGCAATATATTATTGAGATTTTGTGGTTCAAAAGCTACTTTAACTGGTAAGTGATGATCATATTGAGTGAAAGTTACCATATGTAGTGGTTCTATTTTCTCTCTGGCAAATCCATCAAAATTGGTCATCATCAGAGCATAGCTGAGCTCTCTAGCTCTATCAGGACGGAAATTGAAGAAGATCACCCCATCACCTGCTTCGACTGCTCCAGAAGCTATACGAGTTGGTAAAATAAATTCATCGGTGATATCCTGGCTATAGGAATCTCTAACTACTTGGCTAGCATTTTTGTCCACGATAGGGTCATCTTGGGTCATAACTTGATAGGCTTTTTGAACTCTATCCCAGCGGCGATCTCTATCCATTGCGTAGAATCTTCCGCTGATTGTGACTATCTTGCCCAAGCCAATTTGAGCAATATGCGATTCAATTGCCTCTACTGCCTTGATTCCTTCATCTGTACTGGTGTCTCTCCCGTCGGTGATAACATGAATGCAGACATTCTCTACTTGTTGCTGTTTGGCCATATCCAAAAGCCCAAGCAAATGGGAAAGATGCGAATGTACGCCGCCTTCTGAGCAAAGTCCTATCAGGTGAAGTTTAGTTTGCGCTTTTTTGACTTGTTGACAGACATTAATCAAGACAGAATTACTGTTAATAGATCCGTCCTCAACGGCATCGGAAATCCTAACTAGTTCTTGTGGTACGATGCGACCAGCTCCTATGTTGACATGTCCTACTTCAGAGTTGCCCATCTGCCCTTCGGGTAAACCGACATCTCGGCCAGAAGTGTTGATCAATGTGGCAGGGTAAGTAGCCCAAAGAGTATCCATAATAGGCGTTTTGGCCAAAGCGACAGCATTTGCTTCTTTTGCTTCTCGATAGCCCCAACCATCCAAAATAACCAAGACCAATGGAGATATGTACTCTGATTTCATAAGTCATTACCTAGGTTAACCTAATTAATTATAATCGCAAAGTAAAATAGCACAATCATGACTTTTAGGTTAACTTAAACTTAGTTGTTAACCTAAATTTTTAGAAAATAATGTGTCCGCTAACCACACAATTGTTGTGAAAGTATGCTTAAGTATTCAATAACCTGATTTTATTTTATTCATACATATCTAACCAAACAACTCAATGTCGGCAACAATATCTTTAGATCAAGTCAATCAAATCGTCTATAACCTGCACCATGACCCATTTCAGGTTCTTGGCTGTCATCTCATTGAAGAAAATCAAGATAGCAAAAAATGGGCTGTTAGAGCTTATCTCCCTAAAGCCCACGAAGTTTCGGTTTTGCGGCCTTCTGCCGGACTAGATTCTGTCGGACTAGAGTACCCAATGATATCTGTACATCATCCTAATTTCTTTGAAGTGGTGATTGAATCAAATGAATTAGTCAACTACCAATTGAAGATTAAGGAAGATTCATCAGAAAGGGTGATTTACGATCCCTATAGCTTCAAGTCGGTAAATCTAACGGATTTCGATTTACATCTATTTGCCGAGGGAAATCATCACCGAATCTATGAAAAAATGGGAGCCCACCTTTCCAAAGTAGAAGAAGTAGATGGTGTTTATTTTGCGGTCTGGGCTCCACATGCGCGCAATGTTTCAGTTTTGGGCGATTTTAATAATTGGGATGGCCGAGAGCACCAAATGCGCAAACGCAACGATGTTGTATGGGAGATCTTTATTCCCGGGGTTAAAGTAGGCAATGCCTATAAATACGAAATCAAGAACATGGCTGGACATATTTACGAAAAAACCGATCCCTACGGGTTCCAGCAAGAGGTCAGACCCAAGACCGCTTCAGTTGTTGCCGATTTAAGTACCTACCAATGGAAAGATCAAAAATGGATGGAAAGAAGACGCCATAGAGATCTTCTCAAAGATCCCATTTCAGTCTATGAGGTTCACATTGGTTCTTGGTTACATGCCAGTTCTTCTGAGAAGACGGTTTTACTCAAAGGTGAAGTTGATCCGGTTCAAGTTTCTGAATGGAATACAGGAGCTAGGTTCTTAAGTTATTATGAATTGGCTCATCAGCTTATTCCCTATGTCAAGGAGCTCGGCTATACCCATATTGAGTTGATGCCAATTGCGGAGCATCCTTTTGATGGTTCTTGGGGCTATCAGGTAACTGGTTACTTCGCGCCCACTTCTCGCTATGGCAATCCTGAAGATTTGATGTATTTTGTCGAGCAATGTCACATGAATGACATTGGTGTGATTGTAGATTGGGTTCCTGGACACTTCCCTAAAGATGGCCATGGTTTAGCCTTTTTTGATGGTACTCATCTTTACGAACATGAAGATCCCAGAAAGGGTGAACACAAACAGTGGGGAACCCTTGTCTTTAACTATGGACGCAATGAAGTACGTAACTTCCTAGTCTCTAATGCTCTTTTCTGGTTTGACAAGTACCATATTGATGGAATCAGGGTAGATGCCGTAGCCTCAATGCTCTATCTGGATTACTGCCGGGAAAATGGGGAATGGGTTGCCAATGAATATGGCGGACGAGAAAACCTAGAAGCAGCCGAGTTTATCAAACAAGTCAACAGCGTACTATTTAGCTATTATCCTGGGGTTCTTTCGATTGCAGAAGAATCAACTTCCTGGCCTATGGTATCTTGGCCCGCCTATGTGGGAGGTTTGGGTTTCAATCTGAAATGGAATATGGGCTGGATGCACGACATGTTGGATTATTTCAGCATGGATCCCTGGTTTCGTCAGTTTCATCAAAATAACGTAACTTTCAGCATGTGGTACCATCACAGCGAGAATTTTATGTTGGCTATCTCTCATGATGAAATTGTTCATGGCAAGAGTAACATAATTGGTAAGATGCCTGGGGATGAATGGCAAAAATTTGCCAATGTTCGTTGTTTCTTTGCCTATATGTTTGCTCATCCTGGCAAAAAAACCATGTTTATGAGTATGGAATTTGCCCAATGGAGAGAATGGAATGTTTGGGGAGATCTCGAATGGCATCTGCTACAGTATGACAAACATAGAGAGCTGAAAGAATTTTTCAAAGAGCTCAATAATATCTATCGACAAGAGCCATCTCTCTATAGTATGGATTTTGAACCAGAAGGTTTTGAATGGATAGATTGCAGTGACAACCGCCATAGTGTTATCTCCTTTATCCGCTATAGCAAAGAGAAAGGCGAATTTGTTGTAGTAGTTTGTAACTTTACTCCTCAACCCCATAGCCACTACCGTATTGGTGTACCAGAAGCCGGCTTTTATGGCGAAATATTTAATAGTGATGCTCGTAACTATGGTGGCTGCAATATGGGGAATCTTGGCGGCAAATATACAGAGGAATGGTCTTTCCATGGGCATCCCTATTCCCTAGATCTCTGTTTGCCTCCGCTGGGAGTTCTGATGTTTAAAATCAAACCAGAAGAAATAAGATCAAAAGAACTAGAGCAAGACAAAAAAGTTTCACAAGACTCTATACAATGATCCCAAATAGATGTAGCATGATCCCAGTGACATTTTTTAAAAATTTTTATTTAAAGACAACTTTTGATCATGCTACTTCAAGCAACTGAAAAAAATTTTTCGGAGTTAATTTCAGCTTCTGTTTGTCCCGTACTAGTCCATTTTTGGGCTCCTTGGTGCGGACCATGTCGTTTGGTACATCCTATGCTCGTCCAACTACAAAAAGAAGCTGGGACGCAAATCAAGATTGTTACCTTTAATGCTGATGATAGTCTTTCTTTAGCCAATGCCTATCGTCTCAAGAGTCTACCCACATTGATCCTCTTTGCCAATGGCAAAGAGGTTCGTCGTTTTGAAGGTATAGTCACAAGAGAAGAAATCCAGAAAATACCTAAACTAATGAAGGTTTCTCTGGTTGCTTAGCTTCCTACTAGAAGTCCATCAACATTTTTTTCTATTCTGGTCTGTTGGTACCAGGATGTGACTTTGACTTTCAGGTATTCTCCAAGTTGCAGCAGTCCATGTAAATGTTCTGTCGTGCAGCTTGATTCGCTCTGTCCATCCAAGCAGTTGATTGAGCTACCCTTTTGTAAACTGTTGTAGTAAAGCTCTTGGGCTTTTTCTAACGAGAGGTTCAAACTCAGAGCCTTACCTACAGAGATCATCTCGACAATCAGTTGCACCTCTTCTTTAAAATCAAGTATTGATTTGGTTTGAAAGAGATGGTGCATTGATTGTATGATTAACCTCTCCAAGGTCTCTTTGACTTGAGGAACTTTGAGATGACATTGAAGGTGCCCTGCTTCTTGCCCAATTTCTTGCAACTGCCTCAAATAGTTCTGCTTGCTACTGGTCTGCTGACTGCCGGCAAGTAGAGTAACGATTCGCAGACAACGGTGAGAAAGAGCGATTTCGGCTGCCACTTGTAACTCAATCGGCACCGGCAGAGCATCTCTGTGAAAAGCAACCAAGATGCTGTAATTATCTCGATAAACTTGAGTATAGAGCTGATCTAGCCGTCTTTTGGTCTCTTCGGTGAGTTTATGCATGATTCTCTCACGCTCTTCAGCAAAGAGATGATGGAGATTGAAAAACTGCTCACCTTGGAAAGCTTTAGTCATCGCAAGAATTGTCTCAGCTACACTACCAGAGGCAAAGGCAGTAAAAATTTCTTCTTTTAAATTTGCGTAGCTCGGACGACCTTCAAAAGAAATAATACAACAATGAAAATCCCAACCGCCCAAATGAAGAACGGCAAAGATAAAATGGTGCTCTTCCCAGGTGATTTCTGACAGTAGATTGAGCTGGCCAATTGCCAGGGTTGAAGTCCCAATTTGTCGCTTTTCATAGTCCAACAGCCTAGCTTGGTAGCAGTAAATTTTGTGTTCTCTGGGATAGTGCTCAAACAGTGAGCTGATAGCATAATGCGCTGCAACTTGCTTGAAGCTAACTTGGGCTGGGGTTACCATTAGACGATACACCTGCAGCCCATCTCGATACTCTGCTAAGTTACTAGGAGCTAAAGATAGAAGTTTGGTAAATTCATCCTCTAATCTGATGCCGGCAACTTCTGCCGCCAGCTCTAGAGCGCGTGAAGCATAGCGTAAAATTTGTACTCCTTCAGGTCGTGAGAGTTCTTCAAAAAACCAACCACAACTGGTATACATTAGCAAGCTATGGCGCTGCATCTCTAATAGTCTGAGAGTATCTACTTTTTCATTCCTATTGAGTGGATATTTTTGATGTCTAGCTAAAAACTCCTCAATGTTACCTTCGCTTCGATCTAGGATTACTTGAATATACTCATCTCTGGCTAACCAAGGATCTTTGAGGTATTGGCTGGCTAAATTTTCATAAACTTGAATCAATTCATCTCTTAGCCAATCTAGCGACTCTCTTAGAGGTTGTCTCCATTTTTGGTGCCAATGACCATCATTGGCGCAGCCACAATCTTCTTGCCAGCGGCCGACTCCATGCGCGCAGCTCCAAGCTGTAACTGGTTTGAGCATCACTTCCCAAGTTGGAGAAAATTGGCTCAAAAAATGGGCGAAATTGCTTACTTGCCAACCGCGACGGGCAAATTCCACCGTGAAAGCATAGGCTAGAGATCTTTCGGTTTCTTTTTTGTGATGACCAAAGGTTTCTCCATCTGTGGCTACAGATATCAATTGAGGTTCTAGGCGATCTGATTTTATCGATTCTCCTAAGCGATTAGCCAGCAGTTCTGAACTATTTAGCAGTTCGGAAAAACCCATATCACGCGAAATCGGTCCATCGTAGAAGAAGATATCGATGTAGCGTTCATCTTCAATGAAACAACGGTAAGGCCTAGTAGGATCTATCTCGGCATTTTCTACCTCTATCCATTGATGTTGATGATAGTTGGAGGACATTGGCCTACAGCGCAATGCCTGAGAAGGAGCCAATATTATAAATTCAATCCCTTCATCTATGAGGGCTTCTAGGGTTGGATAGTCTACAGCTGTCTCGGCTAACCAAAGACCTTTGGTTTCGCGGCCAAAACGATGACGAAAATCAGCTTTACCCCATCTAATTTGAGTGTACTTATCTCTTTTGTTGGCTAATGGCAAAATTATATGATTATAAACCTGCCCAATAGCATTACCATTTCCATTTAATCTTTTACTGCTATTATGATCAGCTTCCAATATTTTTTTGTAGGTTTCTATATCATGATTTTCTAGCCATGACATTAAGGTTGCACCCATGTTAAAGCTCAAATATTCATAGTTATTAATGATCCCCAATACCTGTCCCTCGTTATTAAAAATCCTGGCAAAGGCATTTGGACGATAACATTCTGAATGTATTCGCTCATTCCAATTACTAAATGGCTGCGCGCTAGGTTGTCTTTCTATTATTCCCAGGTAAGGATTTTCACGGGGAGGCTGGTAAAAATGACCATGTACGCAAACGAACACTTTTTCCTTTGATTCAATAACCAAAGGACCAGCGAGATCTTCAGTAGTCATCACAGGATAAACTTTTTCTAGAGAAATAGACATATTTGTTGGCTCACCCGCAAGGATAGGAATTTAACAATCTCAAACTTGAGCTACTATTTCTCTAAATTAACATCTAGTTTGAAAAATCACAAAAAGTTATTGATTTTTATTGAGATTTTTCAGTTAAGGTGATCAAATAACTAGACCATTGATTTTCCTGTGCGTTTTTTTTAAGTAACCGCCAAGATTTACCTTCTGCCTGTCGTTGCAAAAAAAGATCAAAGGGATTGTTTTTTTGCTTCACCTTCCTATGCGGTAGTTGTAATCTGAGATCGTAACTACCTACCAGATGATATACAGCCAGATTTTCAAGATAAGAAGGAATGGTTTCTTTGACCTTAATATTCTCAATACGCAATTTGGGTTGTTCTGTATTTAATTGCTGAGCAATTTGACTTTGAGCTTGTTGGAGAGTAAGTAGCAGAGCTTGGCTAATGATTTCTCTATCTGGGGCAAATTGGCTAGGTGGACTACCGCAGCCAGCAATGACGAATATTAATACTATTAGAACAATTAATCTTTTCATGGAAGTTTTAGAGAACTAGTCCCAGATATATAATGAACGATAGACGCTCAAATGCCAACATATGCCAAAACCAGCCGATAAAGAAGCAATCTCTCTGCAATTACAAGAAACCATAGAGAAATTAGAAGAGATCTTGGTCCAAGTTAAGGCCAATCCAAAACAAAATTATCCTTCCCCAACTTTGCTTAGACGCCTAGCAGATGCTACTGAATCTCTCCAAGGCTCTGTAGCTAAACCTTCTCTAGTTAAAAAGCTCTCCCCTCTATTAGCTACTATTTTGCTGCTGGTTGTTTTAGGTGGTGGAATATATTTCTACAATTTGAACCGAGCTAATTTGACTCAAGTTGCCCAAGCTCCTATTGAGTTATCCCCGCAAGAGCCAGTTGAGCAAGTAGAACCAAATCAAGTAAAAGAGCCAGAGCCACCAGTAATCGCCCAAGAGGAAGAAGAAACTATTGCTCAACAAGAAGTTGCCTTGACTCCAGAGCAAACTTTTTTAGCTGGTATTAAGCAGTCTATTAGCTCTTACAACAGTCAGTTACACGATGAGCTTATTGCTTCGGTCAAGGTGGATTTTGAACGTAGTTTTCTTCAAGTTAAGTTAGAGCCACTTTGGTATGAGCTCAGTGATGTTCAACAAGACCGATTGGCTGATGACATCTGGCGCCACGCCAAGGATATGGCCTTTGCCAAAATTGAGTTGGCTGATGGCGATGGGACGATTCTAGCAAGAAGTCCAGTAGTTGGAAAGGATATGGTCATCCTCCAGAGAACTAAGGCCTAAAATCATAAAAACTGCCTATGACTTTACCAGAAACTTGCTCTCCCAAATAATGTGTATTGTGTGAGAGCGAATTAAGGCTAGAAGGCTCTACTTTCCATTGCTTATTGGGATCAAAGAGAATCCAATGATTGTTTGGGGATCTGCCTAGGGAGTGAATTGGCTTGAGAGTTAGAGCCGCCCATAGCTCTAGAGGTGAAATTTTTTCTGTGACGACTAATTGTTGATAGAGCAAAGCCAGTGCGATCTCTAGACCAATTGCCCCTGTTGGCGCTTCAGCAAAGGCCACTGTTTTTTCTTCATAGGTGTAGGGGGTATGGTCTATGGCTATAGCATCAACTATTCCGGTTTTGATTGCCTCAACCAAAGCTTGGCGATCACTAGGATTACCCAAGGGAGGCTCAAGTCGTAAATTCGGATTGTAACTAGCAATATCTTCACTGGTAAAGAGTAAGTGCAACCAGGTGGTACTAGCTGTAATTGGCAGTCCTTTTCTTTTGGCTTGAGCAATGAGCTCAATTGATTTGGCGGTAGAAATTCTCATAAAGTGAACGGGGGTACCAATTTCCTCTACCATTTGCAAGATACCAGCTAGAGATGCTGTTTCACAATAGCTAGGAACACCGCTCAAGCCAAGCCGTAGAGCTTGAACCCCTTCTCTCATCACACCTTTGCCAGCTAGAGCGCTATCTTGCGCGGTCAAAGCAAGCGGTAAACCTATCGGAGCTAAATATTCCAGGATGCTCCGCAGCAGCGCATAGTCTTCAATAGGGTTGATATAAATAAAACCAACAATCCGATTTTGACTGAGCTCAAGCAAGTTGTTCAGTTGTTGATTAATATTGGCACAGGCCCAAAAGTTAACATCTATCAAGGAGCCTTCTGCTTTTAAAAGCTCATCAACATGTACAAAAGAAGCAGGCTCATTCAGTATTTTAGAGTAAAGATTGAGCTGCCCTATTCCGCCGGCTCTAGCAGCACAAAGTAAACTAGAGAGGGTTTCTCTTTCTTCATGTCCGGGCTGGCTTAATATACTATAGAGATCTACTAAAGCCGGGGCTAGTAAAAGATTTTCACAATTAAGATAATCAATCTCTCCAGGGAGCTGATGAGTATTGATCGATTTTATTTTACCCTCAATAATCAAAACATCAGCAACTTGATCAATGCTATTCCATGGATCTATGAATCGTACATTGCCAAGAACAACTGAAGAAGGTATATACATTTATTCGCTAGGATGCTGACGGGTTCTAAAGTTCATCAACATCAAAAGCCCTGTAATGAGCATAACCACAACCCCTAATCCATTGAGAATTACATACAAAATACTGAGCTTTTCTCCTAGATAGCCGCCTTTATGAATAGAAATGATCGTTTCTTTAACATTATCCGGAGCATGAAACAACTCCTCCGCTAGATCAAAGCCTACACCTGTAATTACTGTAACAAGTAGAGGTAGAAATAGGATAGGAGCAACAATACGGTGGTATTTTCTAAAATATTTGAGCTTAGACATCTTTGTTTGATTAGTCCTGCTTTTGCAAGTTCACTAGTATTTTGATCTAAAAAGTCTATTGTCTATAAAGAGTGTAAATTAAGTTACACATAATTTCAATACCAAGTAAGATAATTTATATAAAGCAATAGTACCCAAGGAGAAAGCTATTGTTAATTGTATGCAATGGAATGTATCGCTCTGGTTCAACGATGCAGTACAACTTAGTGAGAAATTTGATTGAAATTGGTGGATATGGGAAGGGTAAAGGATATTTTGAATGGTTAAGTGAAAAAGATTTTAATGAATTAGAAGAAAGATTATTTAAATGGGCCAACAGTGAAAAGTTTTATGTTATAAAAACACATGAGATTATTCCAGAAATCGAGAAAGTCATTTCTCAAAAGAAAATCATAATTTGCTATACGTACAGAGATATTAGAGAAATGTTTGTTTCTGCCAAAAGATTTCTAAAAAAAGATTTTGAAGAGTTAATACCTATATATGATAAAGCAATAGATATATATTTTAGATTGAGATCTATAGATAATATTATTTGGCAAAAATACGAAGATATAATTATCAACCCATACTTAATTACCAACAATCTTAATGAATATATAAGCTTAGAAATACAAACAAACATAGTTAAAGAAGCAATCAGGCAAACATCATTGAAAAGATCAAAAAAAGCTATTAAAGAAATGAAAATTAAACTCAGATTAAGAGATCTTTATTTGGCTCTTAAGGATCAGAAGAATAACAAAACAAGTATAAATCTAACCTTGCAAAAAATATCAGAAATATTACAGAACGAGTATGAACAGATCGAAACTTATGACAAAAAAACACTTTTACATTCAAATCATATTTCAGATGATTTCGATAAATTCGATAGGTGGAAGGAAGTCTTAAGCCCGCTTGAAGTAGAAATTATTACAGAGAGATACTCATCTTACTTGCTAGATGCAGGTTATTTATTATAGAAATTTTGACTTCTATAAATTAAAAGGGTTTAAGATAGTTTACTTCTGGAATTGTCTTTGGAATAATATCATTATATAAATATTTTTTTTGAAATGATTGGACTGTTGATGCAGTAAGAGGCTTAAATTGATATTTAACTCCATTTATGGATATCGGTTCACTTTGACGGACTAATTTACCATTTTTTTCTTGTATTAAAATCATATCTGTAGTGTTTACTATACGTAGCAAACCACTATACCACAAAGAACCATGATAAATTAATCCATCTTCTTTAGCTAGTTTTAGTTTTCCATTTGCAGTAATCTTTTTTCCCCAATGATCATCTAATCTATACATCGAAGGTAATACTTTCCATTTTTCTGGAAATGAATATAAAATTGGTAAAACTTGACAATATTCAGGAAATGGACTTAACTGAGCACCCCAAATCCCTCTAAGACTAGGACTATCAATGAAAACTACTGTTTTTTCAGAAAGATCTGGCGCAAGCTTGATTACATCACTCCAAAATGCTTGTTGATATTGCCAGCTCAGTCTATTATCATTTTGAACAGTTAAACCAAAGCCAACTAAAAGAGAAAAGTAAGCAGCGATAATAATAAAAGCTAATTGCTTCAATCGATAATTTTTTAAAAAAGTGAGAAATAAATAGCAGATTAATCCCAACAATATTGATGCTCCAAAAGCTGCTGCATTATGCACACGAGAACCATCACCGCTAATTACTGATGCATCGACAGTTAAAGTTAAAGGATATGCCAATAACAAAAGAGCAAAACCTAACAATGTTAACTTTTTCAGAATGAAAAGATTATCTGTTGTTTTAATTTTGGATATTTTGAGATCTGTAAATGCAAAAATTAAACAAACAAAAGCTATTATCATTAGAAATATTATTTCGTTAGTAACTCTAAGCGAAAAAATACGATATACAAACATGTACAAACTAACAATTGGACCAAATAATATTTGATGAAAAGATATTTTTAGAGTACTAATTAAATCAAGGTTGCTTATTCTACTATCACCCACAATTTTACGAATAATAATGCTGAATAAAAAAATAGAACCACAGATCAGAGGGTGAATAAATATTTTTTTGTTAATTTGTTTAGTCCAAGAATACTTGAAT
>CAISPN010000050.1 GCA_903887375.1 uncultured cyanobacterium | reverse complement strand
AAGTGCTTGATTGTAGTAGTCTAATGCTTTTTGACTTTCTCCTAAACGATTGTAAACAAGACCTATGTTGTTAAGAGAATCGGCTTCACCACTACGATCCCCTACAGCCTTGAAGATAGCAAGGGATTGATTGTAGTAGTCTAATGCTTTTTGACTTTCTCCTAAACGATTGTAAATATTGCCTAAGCTGATAAGGGCTCTAGCTTCACCACTGCGATCTCCTAGAGCTTTGTAGATAGGAAGTGCTTGATTGTAGTAGTCTAATGCTTTTTGACTTTCTTCTAAATGATAGTAAACAAGACCTATGTTGTTGAGAGAATCGGCTTGTCCTAACTTATTATTTTGAGTTTGATAAAGTTTTAAAGATTGTTCAAATTTTAATAGTGCTTGGTTATAATCTCCGTGCCTGTAGAGTTCCAATGCTTGACCAAATAGTATATCTGCTTGGTTATTTGATGTCTGGGTTAAAGAGGGAGATTGAGCTGAGCCTGTCTCTATTTTCGTAGTTAAACTAAACAAGCCCAAGGTTAAAAAAAGTAAGATTTGGTGATTTTTTTTCATATTCCCAGATGAGTATAGGCAGCCTTGGTGACTATTCTACCTCTAGGGGTACGGTTAATATAGCCGATCTTAAGTAAATAGGGTTCGTAGACTTCTTCAATTGTTTTGGTATCCTCTCCAGTTGCAGCAGCTACAGCCTCAAGACCAACGGGCCCACCTTGAAATTGCTCTATGATTGTCTGTAAAAAAAGACGATCACTTTGATCAAGCCCCTTGGGATCTATATTGAGGATATCTAAAGCCTTGATGGCAAGCTCTGCTGAAATTGGGTTAACTTGTTCTACCTGAGCATAGTCTCTGACCCTTTTAAAGAGACGATTGGCAATACGGGGAGTCCCTCGTGAGCGCAAAGCAACAGTATAGGCGGCGCTGTTAGTAATTGGTGTTTGCAAAAGCTTGGCCGTGCGCTCAATAATTTCAATTAATTCAGGAACTTCATAGTAGTTTAATCTTTGGATCAGTCCAAAGCGATCACGCAGTGGAGAGCTTAAAGAGCCAACTTTAGTAGTTGCCCCTACTAGAGTAAATTTGGGTAGATTCAGTGATCTGATTCTGGCCCCTTGACCTTTACCGATGGTGATATCTAGTCGGTAATCCTCCATTGCGGGGTAAAGGAGCTCTTCAGCAACCCTATTAAGACGATGAATTTCATCGATAAAGAGAATATCGCCAGGTTGCAAATTTAAGAGCAATCCAGTGATATCTCTTGGCCGCTCTAAAGCTGGAGCAGTTGTAATCCTGCAATTTACACCCATTTGACTAGCAAGAATCAACGAAAGAGTAGTCTTGCCAAGTCCTGGTGGGCCGTAGAGTAAAAGATGATCTAGCGGTTCTTCTCTACCTTTGGCAGCCGCAATAGCAACCTCAAGGACTTGCTTGAGTGAACTTTGTCCTATATATTCTGCTAAAGAGTTTGGTCTTAAGCTCTCTTCAAGATTTTCGCCCTTTTGTTGTTCGCTATTAACTAAAGATTTAGTTTTCTTAGCAGCAGCCGGTGAATTGGATTGATCTAGAGATCGTTTAATCGGCATAATTCTATTCAAGGCGCTCTATTGGGGCCAATTTAGGATCGATTATTTTTAAACCAGGCCCTTTGAATTTAACGGCTAAGGTTATTTTATTGCCATCACCAATAACTTTATTAATCTGCCCTTCACCAAAGATCTCATGCCAGAGCTTATCTCCTGTCTCCCAATTAATTACAGCATTGTTTCTGATATTAATTGGTTTAATAGTTGCTTTGGGCTTAGGCGCAATCTCTTTAGTAGAGCTATTAGAACCAGAGCCAGCAAAGAGCTCTTTAGGAATCTCAGAGAGAAATTGGGAAGGATTTTTATATTCGCGGTGACCCCATACACTCCTTTCTTGGGCACAACTTAAATAGAGCAATTCTTGAGCGCGCGTTAGTCCAACATAACAAAGACGACGTTCTTCTTCTATAGCTACTGGATCGTTTAGACTGCGGGCATGGGGCAAGATACCTTGCTCTAGTCCAACCAAAAAAACAACAGGAAATTCTAAACCCTTAGCAGCATGGAGAGTCATTAGGGTTACTTTTTCCTGTTCATTATCAAGATTATCTAGTTCTGAAGCTAGTGAAGTATTGCCTAGATAAGCTTCTAGTGAGGTTTCTTCTGTTTCTTGCTGGAACTGATTGACAGCATTAAGTAGCTCAACTAGATTCTCTACCCTAGCTTCAGAATCTTCATTTTTTTTACTTTTAAGATCTCCCAAATAGCCAGATTTTTCTAGAACTTGATCTAGAATTTCAGCAGCAGTGAGGATCTCTACTCTTTCTTGAAAATATTGAATAACTTCTACAAAAGCTTCAATGGACTTGCTATTGCGCCCAGCTAAGGTATTGAGCGAAGTTTTATCTTTGAGGATTTCCCAAAGCGGAATAGCTAACTCTTTGGAGGCATTTAATAAATTCTCAGTAGTAGTATCCCCAATACCACGTTTGGGCTTATTGATAATCCGCAAAAGACTAACTGTATCAGCAGGGTTAGAGATAACTTTTAAGTAAGCTAGAGCATCTTTAATTTCTTGTCTATCATAGAACTTGAAGCCACCAACTACTGTGTAGGGAATGTTATTGCGTATGAGGATATCTTCAAAAGAGCGTGATTGGGCATTGACTCTATAGAGAATCGCAAAACTAGACCAAGTTAAATTGGGATATTCTTGTTTGAGTTTTCTAATCTGTTTAAGGGTGAAGTGAGCCTCATCTAGTTCATTACCGGCTTGATAAAGCACTATCTTATCACCTTTACCTCTAGTGGGCTTTAGGGTTTTATCAATACGTTGAGTATTGAAATCAATCAGAGCATTAGCTGCTTTTAAAATATTTTCTTGCGAACGATAGTTTTCCTCAAGTTTGATCATCGTTCTGGTATCTTGATCAGGCAGATTATCCCCAAAATCTTTCTGAAAATTGAGCAGAATTTTAAAATCGGCCATGCGAAAGCTGTAGATTGATTGATCCGCATCACCTACTACAAAAATAGAACGATTGCGCCAATTCCAGTTTTGTTTAACTTGTTCACCATTGGTAGCAAGTAAACGAATCAAGTCATATTGAATCTGATTAGTATCTTGATATTCATCAACTAGTATGTGGTTAAACTGGCTATGCCAATAACCAAGGATGCTTTCATTTTGGCGAAAAATTTCCACCGGGATAGAAAGTAAATCATCAAAATCCAAAGCATTATTGGATACCAGTTGCCTTTGATATTCTTCAAAAATTTCAGCAATAGTTCTGGTTTTATAGTTGGGATCTCTTTGAAAAAACTCTTCAGGAGAGAGTCCGAGGTTTTTGGCATTGCTGATTTGATAGCGTATTGCACGATGTTCAAACTTTTTTTCATCTAAGTTAAACTGCTTGGTCACAATATTTTTAACCAGAGCTACTGAATCAGCATCATCAAATATCGAAAAATTCCTAGTCCAACTTCTGCCGTTTTTATCTTGATATTTGTTAATGTCATAGCGCAAAATCCTGCAAAAAAGACTATGAAAAGTACCAATCCAAATATGCTTGATGATTGTCTTATAAACTTGGGAAGAGATTTTTCTTTGCTCATTATCAGCTAGAAGTCCCAAAGGTTTACCATATTCACTCAGGGCAATCTCGCTGGCAAAAATACTCTCAAGTCTTTGCTTCATTTCCTTGGCCGCTTTATTGGTAAAAGTAACCGCAAAAATATTACTCGGATCAACTCTATGATGATTCACCAGATGGACAATTCTATAAGTTAGAGCTCTGGTTTTGCCAGAACCGGCGCCTGCTACTACCAACAAAGGTCCAGCAAAGTGTTCCACCGCTATACGCTGGCTATGGTTAAGCTTGGCTAAATGGTCAGACATCTCGTATTACTGCTCAAGTGAAGATACTAATATTTTAGAGCCTCTAAGGGAGCTATTTATTTTTCTCTAGGAAAATTTGGAGACCATCGCTGATTCTTTCATAGAAATATTGGGCTCCTATTTCCCTTTCTAGTCCCATTTTTTGCATTAAATCTCGCACAGGATCTCTTACTCTGGCTAAAGAGAGGACAATATCTTTTTGTTGAAAATAGTGATTTAATTTAGCAAGCATGTCTATAGCTGTTACGTCGATAAAGTTCAAAGTTTCAGCATCAATAAGCACTTGGCGTACTGGAGAAGATGCATTTTGGATAGCTTCAAGAAGATTGGAGCGAAAGTTATTGGCATTGGGAAAAAATAAACTACTATTAAAACGAAAAATCAATAGACCCGGTATGGTCAGAGCTTCTGGATGTCTAGCTATATCTCTGTACATTTCCTCATCGGGTAATTTGCCCAAGATAGCAGAGCCTGGATTAGTAGCTCTATCTAACAGCCATAGTAAAGATAGAACAACACCTAGACTAATTCCCGGCAGCACATCGAGAAAAAGTACAGCTAAAAAAGAAGCCATAGCAATGCCAAATTCCAAAGAGCTTATTAAACGGAGCCTCTTTAAGTAATTGAGGTTAGAAAGTCCCAGCATAGCCTCTATGACAATAGCAGAAAGAGTGGCATGAGGAAGATCACTAAATAGGGGCATCAAAAACAAAAGAGTCAGAACCACCAAAAGAGAATGAACAATAGAAGAAACTTGACTTATAGCCCCTCCATCAATGGCAACAGATGTCTTGGATAGACTGCCGACTACTACAAAACCAGAACTAAAAGAACTGGCTAAATTACTAATTCCATAACTGATAAGCTCTTGGTTGGCATCGATTTCCTCGCCAAATTTTTCAGCTGCTGTTTTAGCCGCCCCTAAAGATTCAGCATAGCCAACTAGCACTATAGCCAAAGCTCCAGCAATCATTGCATCTAAATTATCTAGAGAAAAAAAAGGTAATTTTAAACTAGGCATTCCTGTTGCTATGCTGCTAATCACCTTTACTCCCTGTTGCTCGAGATGGAAAAATCGCATTATAGCTATTGAGATAATTACAGTAAGCAAAGCGCCAGGAAGTTTTGAGAAATAACGCTTGAAAAGCAATAACAGTAAAATACTCGATAGGCCAACTAGCGTAGTAGTCAAGTGCAATTGAGGTAAATACCTAATCAAATGAATAAATTTTTGCCAAAAATCACCTCTGCTACCGTCTAAACCAAATATTTTGGGAACCTGGCCGATAATTGTTAGCCAGATTAGTCCTTGGACAAATCCTTTCATCACCGGTATAGGAATAAAATTGGCAACCCAGCCCATTTTTAATAGCCCAAATAGACTAAATAAGAGCCCAACTACTAGAGCTAAACTGGCAGTTAAAGAGATATATTGAGCACTTTTAACAGTTGCCATTGCGCCAATTGTGACTGCCGAAATCAGAGCAGTTGCTGAATCTGGCCCGACCACCATAGTTCTAGATGTGCCAAAAATACTATAGACCAGTAGAGGTAGTGGGACGCTATAGAGCCCAATGATAGCCGGCACACCAGCAATATCAGAATAGGCCATCGCCTCTGGAATCATCACCGCCCAGATAGTAAAACCGGCCATCAAATCTGCACTAAAATTTTTGATCTGATAATTGGGTAACCATCGTAAAATTGGGGGCTTCATGCTTAATAAATAGATTAAATATTCAGACACAAATTCTATCATATTGTCTGCAAAAGCGTAATCAGATCTTGTTTTTTTTAAAAAATCAATCTAGCATAGAACAATGAATTTTTCACACAAGGACATACCTGAATAAGGAAAACTTTAATAACATGGCAAATAGGAGATCAAGGAGAAATAAACAATACTTTTTTTGTCCATATTGTCAGAAGAGACTTTGGCGAAATGGCTCTCCAAAATACTACCTATATTATGCAGGAAAAACCGAAATTCAAAAGGGTTTTGGCCTATCAGCAAAAAATGCCACTTTTTTAGTAAATCAAAGCTTTACACAGCTTGATCAAGGTGTCTGGCTAGAAGAGTTTTTCTGTGAGAAAGATGGGAGGATATGGTTTCATATTTCGCGAAAAGAAGATAAATTAAATAGTAGACTTGCAACTGCTGAAGATTGGAATAGATCTACAAAAACAATCAATCCTGATGGTTCAAATGGTACTGTTAGCGAATTTACTAATAAAATTAGTAGAGGCTGCAATCTTACCCTTTTAAATAGAATGAGAAACTGATTCTATATATTAAATAATCCCTTTTTCCAGCTTGCAAAAGCTGTGAATGATTTGAGACGACGCCTTTGAGTGCGCTTTAATTATTCTAGATAGTAGGGATAATAGTGTCTATAAAATCCAAACCCTCCCTGTAGTAGCCCTATGTATTGTGGGGCATTTATCCATGCACAACAACAAAAAAACTGTTTTTATAATCACCCAATTTTATCCACCAGATTATGCACCTACTGGACAATTAATCCAAGAATTAATTAATTCTTTAGATCATAAAGAAAATCAAATACAAATATTTACAGGTCAACCCAGCTATGCTTATGAAAAACCACTTTCAGCTAAATTTGAGGAGGTTGATGGGGTCTATATAAGAAGAAGCAATTCTACTAAATTATGGGAAAATCGTATTCGTGGTAAATCTATCAGTGGAATTTTATTTTGTCTTCGTGTACTTATTTATGGAATAAGAAATTTAGATAAAGATGATTCTTTAATTTTGACAACAGCGCCGCCTTTTTTGTCCATAGTAGGTTATATCTTCAATTATCTGCGCGGAGTATCTTACTTTTGTATAATTTATGATCTTTATCCTGATGTTGCTGTCAAACTTGGGGCAATATCCAAGAACAACTTGTTAGTTAAACTCTGGGATTTTCTCAATCGGAAAATTTGGGATAACTCCAAAAAAATCATTGTTTTGAGCAATTCTATGAAAAGGCAGGTTCTTACTAAACATCCAAAGCTAACTGATAAGATCTCTGTAATTCATAATTGGGCAGATCCCAATTGGATTAAGGTAATTGATAAATCAGAGAATTGGTTTGCTCAAAAATATCAACTTGTCGATAAGTTCACTGTTCTCTATTCAGGCAATATGGGCAGATGTCACGATATGGATACCATAATGCAAGCGGTATACCGACTAAAAGAAGAACCGATTCAGTTTGTATTTATTGGTGGTGGAGTTGGCTCACAATATTGTTCAAATTTGGCTAAAAAGTGGAACTTAAAAAATTGCTTGTTTTTACCCTATCAGGACAAAAAAAATATTCCATACTCACTGACAGCCTGTGACTTATCTCTAGTATCTATCAAAGATGGTTTAGAAGGAGTTATCGCGCCTAGTAAATTTTACAGCGCCTTAGCCAGTGGTAGACCCATTGCTGCGATCTGTCAAAAAAGCTCTTATCTATCTCAAATTATTGAACAATCCAGATGTGGTGAGGTATTTGAAAATGGCGATAGTGATGGTCTTTCTGAGTTTATCCAAAAACTATCTACCAATCCTGAACTAGCTAAAAGTATGGGTCAATCTGGCAGAGCTCATCTAGAGCAAAACTATACACCCGAAATCATTGCTCAACAATATTCCAAAGTTTTAGAGTTAGAGGCCTAGTTATTTCTTTATGGAAAACCAAAATCTAGAAATTAATCTTCCTCGCGCGCTGCGTAATCATTTTTTAGTAGCTAGTTTGGTTGGCTTAGGGATCTTTGGTTTATTGGCATATCGAACAATACGAGAGCCGCTCAAATATCAATCAGATTCTCTAATTTTGATTGCCAATCAAAACACTGTTCCTCTTGTTCCACCATTGCGAGAAGATAATCCAGATCAAAAAAAAGACGCCCAAGCTAATGATATAGAGATTCTCAAAAGCCGCGCCTTGCTAACTAGAGCTATCAACCGCTTAGGAGCTCAAAATGACCTTACTCCCGGGAAACTAGAAGATAATCTTACCTTGCGCCAGAGCAAAGGAACAGATATTTTACTAGTTTCCTATATCGATAACGATCCTCTCAAGGCCAAAGAAATACTAGAAGCTTTAGTCTCAACTTATTTAGATTACTCTCAAGAGAGCAAATTATCTCCTGTGAGAAATGCCATTGGTTTTATAGAAAGGATTCTGCCTAAGATTCAAATCAACCTCAAGCGCTCTTCAGAAAAAATCACCGCTTTTAGAAAAGATAACGGATTGGACAATCCAGATGCAAATGCAGCACTGGCTTTTCAAAGAAAACAAGAAATTAATCAAAGACTTACAGAAGCCAAAGCCAATCTAAATCAAGGGCAAAAGTTATATCAATCTCTCCAAAGCCAGGCCAATCAAATAGGACAGAATTCATCAAAAATTATACCCTCTGCTATTGTTTCTCAAGATAGTACTTATCAGGCACTGGTGAATCAATTAAATACCATTCAAATTCAATATTCTTTAGAGGGAACTCGTTATCTGCCAAATCATCCAGTCATGCGGGAGTTACAAGAGCGCTCAGAACGTATCAATCAATTGATTAAAGAACGTATTTCTCAAGTGATGGGATTGCCAAAGCAAGTAACTAGTAGTGGTCCTATTCAACAGGATCTAGCAGTCCAGCTATTAAAAGCGCAAATTAATTTAGTAGATCTAAGCCAGAGGCTGCGAGATATGCAATGGCTAAAAAGCCAAGCAGATCTTGATTTTGAGCGAATTATTCAACTGCAGCAGCAATATCGTGAGCTAGAGCGTCAATATCGGCTCAATTCTCAAGATGTTGATTCCTTTTTAACTAAATTGAGAGAGTTAAAAATTCGTGAAGCTCAGGAGATATCTAGCTGGAAAATTGTCCAACCACCGAGTCTACCTAATGTGCCCATCAATTCTAATTATTGGCGCAGTTTGTTGATTGCCCTTGTGTTGGGTATTCTTTCAGCAGCAGCGGTTGCCTATCTTCTAGAAAAATTTGGCCAGTCAATTAAAGAGCCAGAAAAAATCAAAGAGCTTACTAGTTTGCCTTTGCTAGGACAGATTCCTCTTGCTGGGAGAGTTAATCCCTTTTTGCTCAATGAGCTGCCACTAGTTGATCCTTTTAGTGAGGCTATTAGATCACTGGCTCTGGTAATTCTTGGGCAGAAAACATCAAATAAAACTATTGCCCTGGTCTCTGCGATAGAGCAAGAGGGAAAATCCACAATCACCCACAACCTTGGCTATGCCTTAGCCGAATTAGGGCAGAAAGTCTTAATAGTAGATGCTGATTTGTTAGAGCCTAATATCGATGAGATTTGTAATCTATCCAATGTTGTGGGTTTAACTACAGCGCTAAGCAGCGACACTTCTTGGCGTGAATTTATTCAACAATCCCAACCAAAAGAACAGTCAAATAATTCTAAAGCTTCTAGCCAATCATCTTGGTCAGGCTCTCTATCACTGCAAACACTCATTTCTACCAAAAAGCCAGGATATCTATCTCCGGATATTCTCACAGCAGGCCCATCCCTACTGAGTCCTGGAGCCTGGTTAGCCTCTGAGAAAATGGGAACTTTTCTTAAACAATGGCAGGAAGCCTATGATTTGGTACTACTAGATACCCATTCCTTGAGTGGATTAATTGGTACACAAAGTCTGCTCTCTAAAGTAGATGAGGTGATTTTGATTGTCAGAATGAAGCATTTGAATCGTTCACAGTTGAATAATGCCATGGAGGTTCTCAATAGGAGTCAATGCCAAATCAGTGGAATGGTTCTCAATAATTAAATCTAAAAACTCAAAAATATGAATTCTAGAGCATCCAAAGAATTAATAATCGAAGCTGGGCGTACAGAGGGGCAATATTGGAAAGATTTATGGCAATATAGAGAGCTTTTTTATTTTCTCTCTTGGCGCGATATTTTAGTGCGCTATAAACAGACTGCTATCGGTATTGCCTGGGCTTTGATTCGTCCTTTTTTAACAATGGTGGTATTTACAGTCGTCTTTGGTAATTTAGCCAAGTTACCATCTCATGGTACACCCTATGCACTTTTAGTATTTTCTGCCATGTTACCTTGGCAGTTTTTCTCTAGCGCTCTAGGTGAAGCCAGCAATAGCTTGGTTAGTAATTCTAATTTGATTTCCAAGATTTATTTTCCTCGTTTAATCATTCCAGCGAGTTCAATTATGGTCAGTCTTGTTGATTTTATGGTCTCAGGGATAATTCTTTTGGGGTTAATGATCTGGTACAATTTTGTGCCAACTTGGCGGATTTTAACTCTGCCGTTTTTTGTATTAATTGTAATTGCTGCAGCAATGGGCATAGGACTTTGGATGGCGGCTCTCAATGTTGAATATCGCGACTTTCGTTTTATTGTTCCTTTTGTGCTGCAGCTGGGACTTTATGTTTCGCCTGTAGGCTTTAGCAGTTCTATTATTCCTGCTCAGTGGAAGTTTCTTTATTGTCTCAATCCCATGGTAGGTGTAATTGAAGGTTTTCGTTGGGCAATTCTAGGTACAAATACAACAATTTACTTGCCAGGCTTTTTTTTATCGATAGTTCTGGTTATCTTGCTTTTAGCAAGTGGTATTTGGTATTTCCGAAAGATGGAGCGCACCTTCGCAGATGTCATTTAATAATTGATTTTTAATAAATAATCCAAAAGCCAAATGTCTGATTATGTTATTCGTGTAGAAAATATCGGCAAAAAATATGTGATTGCTCATCAGAAGCAGGAGCGATACCCAGCATTGCGTGATGTTATAACTGAGCGATTTAAATCACTGGGTAATCTATTTAAGAATAGCAATTCACAAAAAAAAGAAGAATTTTGGGCTTTAAAGGAAGTCTCTTTTGATATTAAACAAGGTGAGCGAGTGGGTTTCATTGGGCGCAATGGTGCAGGAAAATCAACCCTTTTGAAGATATTAAGTCGGATCACTGATCCTAGTACTGGTCGGATTACTATTAAGGGCAGAGTTGCTAGCCTCTTAGAAGTAGGTACAGGCTTTCATACAGATCTTACAGGTAGGGAAAATATATATCTCAATGGTGCAATTTTGGGCATGAGCAACCTAGAAATCAAACGAAAATTTGACGAAATTGTAGCTTTTGCTGATGTGGAGAAATTTCTCGATACTCCAGTTAAAAGATATTCTTCGGGAATGTATGTAAGGCTCGCTTTTGCTGTGGCAGCTCATCTAGAACCTGAAATTTTAATTGTTGATGAGGTTCTAGCGGTAGGAGATATCCAGTTTCAAAAAAAATGTATCGGAAAAATGGAAGAAGTGGGTAAGGAGGGCCGAACGGTTTTGTTTGTCAGTCACAATTTGGGTATACTACAATCTCTCTGCAACAGAGGAATACTTCTCTCTCAGGGAAAGATTTTGAAAGATAATACGGCTTCTATTGCTGCCGCAAGTTACCTAAAAAGCCTTGAGAAAGTCTCTTCTCAAAAGATTTTAGAAAGAACAGATCGTAGTGGCAATGGAAGATCTCGCCTGATTGATATAGAGTTTTACGCTGATGAAGATTCTTACTCAACCACTTTAGTTACAGGCAGCTCGGCTGTTTTTATTTTTTATGTGACCAAAATATTTACTGGTTTAACCTGCTTTTTTACAGTTTATAACCAGCAAGGTCAGCCAGTTACCATTTTTGACTCTTTTGCTCAGAGTTCACAAGACAAGATGAATCTTGACCAAGCCAAGTTCATTTGTAGGATTTCTGAGCTTTTGCTGATTCCCGGGCGTTATATGGTCAATGCGGGTCTCTGGTCTAATGGGGAGGAGATTGATTCTGTTGAGGGAGCTCTTTTTTTTGAGGTAGAAGAAGGTACAGTGCGTAATCGGATAATTTTGGAACATTTTGCATCTTTTGGTGATGTATCGATACCACACCAATGGATTACTCCCAACTCACAATTGTGAATTTTTTAAAACTAATGAATAAACAACACTTGGCACAACTGGCTAAAAAGACATTATTAAGTCCCTGGTATCGATCAAAAAGAAGAAAACCTATTAAATTTGGGGATCTTCGCAATGTAAAACCTATCAGTGAATGCTACGGCGAAGATAGAGGTTTACCAATTGATCGATACTATATCGAGAATTTTTTAGCTAGTCATGCTGAAGATATCAGGGGAAATGTAATGGAAATTGGGGATAGTTATTACACTGATAAGTTTGGCGGTAATCGCGTCCAGCATAAGGATGTCTTTCACGCAGTAGAAGGTAATCCAGTTGCAACTATTGTAGGTGATCTCACCCAAGCTGATCACATACTAGATAATACTTTTGACTGTTTGATCCTTACTGAAACCCTCCAATTTATCTACGAAATCAGGCAAGCATTACAAACCATCTATCGGATACTCAAACCTGGTGGAGTGGTTTTAGCAACAGTACCAGGAATTAGCCAAATCAGTGACATTGAGTGGCGAGATAGCTGGTATTGGAACTATACAAGCTTATCAATCGAGCGTCTTTTTGCTGAGGTCTTTTTACCAGAAAATCTTCAAGTAGAGGCTTACGGCAATGTTCTTACAGCAACTTCTTTTTTGCAGGGTTTAGCTATGCAGGAACTTAACCAAGAAGAGTTAGATTATCTCGATCCTAACTATGAATTAAAAATTACCATCAGGGCTCAAAAAGAGTTATGAAGATAGTATCCAAAGCAAGACAGAAAATTCACCAATTGCGCAAAAAAATGGCAAACAAGGCCATTATCTTGATGTACCATCGAGTTAACGAACTGGAATTAGATCCCTGGTCCCTAGCTGTCTCACCAAAGCATTTTGCAGAACATCTTGAGGTTATACATGAATATACAAACCCGATTAGTCTTAAGGACTTAGCTAAGGCACATCGCAATGGCAATATCCAAAATAGATCTATTGCACTCACGTTTGATGATGGTTATGTAGATAATCTTTATCAGGCAAAGCCTCTATTGGAATTCTATGATATTCCAGCTACTTTTTTTATTACTACAGGCTATATGGGACAAAATCGAGAATTTTGGTGGGATGAACTAGAGCAATTATTATTGCAGCCAGGTAAATTGCCAGAGAAATTATCCCTGGAAATCAATGATGATTTTTATGAATGGGAATTAGCTACAGCAGCAATTTACACTAAACAAGACTACCAAAAGGATCACAATCAAATAGCCTATAAAGCTAAGCCTGGTACTCGGATGTTCTTTTACTATTCTATTTGGCAAAAATTACAACCACTTTTAGAGCAAGAACGCAGCAGCGTTATGAAACAGATCATTAACTGGGTGAATTTAGAGCCTATAAAACGGACGAATTATTCTACACTTTCGGCTGAAGAAGTGTCTCTTTTCGGAGAAAGTAAACTGGTTGAAATTGGCGCTCATACAGTTACTCATTCATATCTTTCATCTCTGTCTGAAGAACAACAATATGATGAGCTTAAAAAAAGTAAAGATGATCTTGAGCTCATCTTGAAACGGCCCATAACCAATTTTTGCTATCCATATGGCAATTTTACCAAAAGAACTAGTGAGATTGCTCAAAATGTAGGTTTTGAATGTGCCTGCTCTACATTCGAAGATATTCTTTGGCATGAGAGTAACTGTTTTGCCCTACCACGAATTGAAATTCAAAACTGGAATCAAGAAGAATTTGCTGCTCGATTATTAAAATATTTTTCTGTCAAAGTGCCATGAATAAAAACAGCTTAGTTTCTTGTATTATCATTTTTCTTAATGCTCAAGAGAATTTTTTTATTGAGGCAATAGAAAGTATATTTGCCCAGACTTATAGTAACTGGGAGCTTCTGCTAGTAGATGATGGCTCGAGCAATGAAAGTAGTGGTATTGCTAAAGCATATAGTCAGCAATATCCAGAAAAAGTAATCTACCTAGAACATGAAGCCCATCAAAATCTCGGTATGAGTGCCGCCCGCAATCTTGGCATCAATAAAGCTAGCGGAGAATACATTGCTTTT
>CAISPN010000049.1 GCA_903887375.1 uncultured cyanobacterium | reverse complement strand
GCGGCTGATTTTTAGGGCAGACTCTAGATAAGTGGGATCTAGAACATTATCATCATCTACCATTACTAAAATTTCAGCTTTTGATTCTTTAATTCCCCTTACTCTTGCACAAGTAAGCCCTAATTGCTCCTCGCGAATATGTCTAGAGTAGGAATGCCAAGAGAGATCATATTCACTTTCAACAGGAGATTTACTGGCATTATCGATCAATAAAAGTTCCCAAAATTGTTTATCAAGAGTTTGATTTTCTAGGGAATTTAATACTCTTGTTAAATAGTCATATCTGGGGTTATGTGTGCAAATTATCACACTTACTAGTAGTTGCATAATACTAAATAATATTTTTATAGAGAAATTTAGTTAATAAAACTAAAGTTGAACTAATAATTGAGGGTGCTCGAGAACTAATCAATGCCTGCTTAATTTGATTAGTCATTCCAATGAAATCATCTTGGGTAGCAAGTTGATTAGCATAGCGAAGCGCAGTTTGAGCTGAAAAATTCAATGCCTTTTTTTTAAGTTCCTGCGCAGAATTTTCAGGTAGATATTCCTGCATAATTTCAATTGCCTTTCTTAAATCTTGAATGTTTTTTCCAGAGCGAATAGAGTTTGCGGTCAAAGACGATAAGCCTTTGCGGTATAAAGCCAATGGTTCAACCTCATACCATATTGGGTAATTGGCAGCAGCTATACGAACCCACATTTCCCAATCCTCAGCCGAACAACAAAAACGACGATCAAATCCACCAAGGCTTTCATAGACTTCTCGGCGTACCACAATCGAGGGAGTTTGAATTCTTTGTCCTGCTGCAATTTTTTCTAACCAATTGGGTAAGATACCACTTGCACTTTGCTCTAATTCCGATATACCAGTCCAATTTCCTCTTCCATCGATATAAATGTGGCGGCAGAAAGCAGCTCCCACTTGGGGGTTTTCACTAAAGCCTTTCTGTAACTTGCTATAAAACCCATCTCTAACACAGTCATCTCCATGCAATATATGAACTAATTGTCCTTGTGAGCGCTCCAGACAGGCTTCAAAATTTTGGATATTTCCTACATTTTTACTCTGACGGTAAAATCCAACCCGGCCACCTCCTAACTCTTCGACAACAGCTGAGGGATCATCTTTTTCGGAACAATCATCGATGACTTCGATCTGCATGATGTTGGATCCAGGATCTTGAGATAAAACACTAGTCAAGGTTTCCCGGAGATAATCGGCGCAGTTATAGGTAGGAATCATCACCGACCAGAGATAATTTGAATACCCATCAGCAATTGGCTCAATCTTTGCTCGATAGGGATGTTGATTTTCCATTGTTTACTTTATAGATAATGATTCACTTAAAATTTTTATTCCTGATGTAACTGACCATTCTGGTTTAAATTTCAGAATTGTTGATAGTTGAGACAAGTCAGCTTGAGATTTTTGAATATCCCCAACTCTAGAATGCTTAAAAACAATTTGTGGATTGGGACGACCATAAGAGTCTTTCAAAATCTCCACTAGTTCAATTAAAGAAGTTTCTCTTCCAGTACCAACATTACAAATGTAACAAGAGCCCTCCTTGAGGGGAATTTGTAGAGCTTGAGAAAAAGCTCTTGCTACGTCTTCAACATAGATAAAATCTCTAGTTTGAGAGCCATCACCAAAGATGGTGATAGGAAGATTATTTTGCATAGCCTTACTAAAGAGAGAAATTACGCCAGAGTAGGGTGAATTAGGATCTTGGCGTGGTCCAAATACGTTGAACAATCTCAGTCCAACAAAAGATATATTTAAATCTTGGGCAAAAAGATTTCCATATTGTTCGCTTACTAGTTTTTGCAGGCCATAGGGAGAAATAGGCTCTTTAGGCTGATCCTCTTTAATTGGTAAAGATATTTTATTGCCATAGACGGCAGCTGAACTTGCAAAAACCAATCTTGGAATCTGTAGAGCTTGGCACAGAAGCAAGATACTAATCATATTAGAGAGATTATTGTGATGAGCCTCCAGCGGTTTATTCCAAGATTGGGTGACTGATGGTGTTGCTGCCAAATGAGCAATACCATCTATAGGAGAGTTAAAATCTTCAATTTGGCAATCTAGTATATTTTTAAATATAAATCTAAGCTGGTAATGTTGAGGTAAATTAGCCAGTTTGCCAGTACTCAGATTATCGACTACTGTTACAGTATGTCCATTTTCTAACAAATGCTCAATTAGGTGAGAGCCGATAAAACCAGCCCCACCTGTCACTATAAAGTGCATATTTTTAATACTTTAGTAAATTTTTGTCTGAGGACTCTTCTTAGGCTTAGTCAATCCGATAATCTTTAGCCAATATGGTTTGATTGACTTTTTCACTAGTCTTTGGGAGTTTTCTAAGCGTTTAATAAATCTATACAATTTAGGATGCTGGAAAGGCCAAAACTCTTTTTCTAATGCTTTCCAAATTGCAGGATCTTTTATATTTGTGATTTTCAAATATTCCTTGAGCCATTTCAAAAACTCTAGATAAGCAGGACT
>CAISPN010000048.1 GCA_903887375.1 uncultured cyanobacterium | reverse complement strand
TTGAAAATAAATCAAAAGTTTTTATCTCTAGTAAGTAATTCTACATATGAAGCATATTTATTTCATGGTGTTTTATTAAGTATTTTCACAGGTTTATTTTATCCAGCTCTTTTGAATAATTATAAATTTTTTAATGTGCCAGGTGGACTATTGTATCCTATCTTAATCTATCTAATTGGGCTTTTAATCTTTACTATTTTAAATCTGAGCTTAGGGGTCTATCTTGAAAGAAGTAATTTATTATCTTATATTGATAAGAAACTAAATAGTTTGCTAGGCCGATTAGGTGTTTAGATGGATATCTCAATGTGAAACTTAAAGTACAAATCAAAGGCAACGGTTTTCCCATATTGTGTCTACATGGACACCCAGGCTCAGGTGCCTGTATGGATGTATTTAGTGAATATTTGGCTAACAACTTTCAAACTTTCAGTCCAGATCTTAGAGGTTATGGAAAAACTATAGCCAAAGAAGCATTTACTCTAGAGGATCATTTAACGGACTTGGTGGAGCTTTTAGATAGTTACCAAATCGAAAAATGTTTACTATTGGGCTGGTCTCTAGGTGGTATTTTGGCTTTGGAATTGCTAATTAGATATCCGGAGCGCTTTAGTGGAATGGTTCTGGTGGCCTCTGCTGCCTATCCCCGTGGCAATCATCCCCCAATTAGTTTTTGGGATTTAGCCAATACGGCTATTGCCGCTATCTTAAATCTCATTAAACCCGGTTGGCAATGGAATATTGATACTTTTGCTAGGCGCTCTCTGTTTCGCTATCTGGTGAGCAAGCAGACGCCCAATACCTATCTTTACCTAGCTAAATATGCAGTACCCGCTTACTTGAGAACTTCGCGTTTTGCTCATAACGCGCTCAATCAAGCCATAGGCTCAGGCTATAATCGACTCCCGGCTCTAAAAAAAATAAAGGTTCCCATTTTAGTTCTATCAGGTCAAGATGATCGTCACATCAGCGCCCAATCTAGTCAAGAAACCGCAAAATATATAGAAAATTGTTTATCGTATTGTTATCCTAATACCGCACACCTGTTTCCCTGGGAAATTCCCGATGAGGTCCTGCAAGATTTAGGTTCTTGGTTAAAAAAATATCCAGAGGTTGTTAAAAAGCTTTAGGAACTGTGTTCATTGATATTGACTATCTTCGTGCTGAGATTCTCATGGGAGCCTTCCTCGTCAATAGTCAGTACCTTGGGTTTACAGCGTTTGATATCAACTAGGATTGATTGAGCACCTTCAGATTGGAGATCCTCTAAATAGCCTGTGTGATGAGTTTTAGCTTCTGGTAATGAGGCAAACGGTCCAAAATAGTAAACACATTTGGGGTTCTCAGTTCTGATTTCAGCCCAATAGGCCAGCCCCAGGGTATCCAACAGTTTTAACAACAATTCCGACATAAGCTATCTTTTTATATTTTTTCTTTGAGTAATTCTAGCGCTAAAATTTCCGATATTCACTTAACATGATTAACTTTTGTTTTATCTTAGAGAAAATTTTAGTGGTTTTCACCTAGAAATAGTTTACCGGTTCGTCGTTGGCGATAGACTTCATAAAGGGCAACGGCAGTAGCAATAGAGGCATTGAGACTTGGCGTCTTGCCAGATTGAGGGATTGAGACAAGTTGATCACAAGAGCGTTCTGTCAAGAGACTGAGCCCTTCTCCTTCTGAGCCGATTACCAATCCTACTGCTCCTTTAAAGTCTATATCCTGTAAATATTGATTCTTTCCGGCTGAGGTTCCATAGAGCCAAAAGCCTTCTTTTTTGAGCTCTTCTAGAGCTCTGCTTAAATTTACTACTCTAGCGACGGGCAAACGCTCTAAAGCTCCTGCTGCTACTTTCATCACAGTTGAAGTGATTCCAACAGCTCTTCTTTGGGGAATAATGAGACCCTGGGCTCCCATAGCTTCAGTTGTACGAATGATTGAACCCAAATTTTGGGGATCAGTGATCCCATCCAAAATAACTAAAACAGGACTATCGCTGATGTTTTTGGCTTTTTCTACTAAATCCATTAACTCAAGATAACTATAGGGACAAATTTGAGCAGCAATTCCTTGATGGTTTGCTCCATGGGTGATATGCGAGAGCCTCAAGTCATCCACCTCATCTATAACCGCACCATTTTCTTTAGCTTGAACTAAAAGTCCATGAAAACGGGGATCATGTCTTAGACGTGAAATCACCCAAATACGATTGAGTTGGTGTTCATTGCTCAAAGCGGCCAGAACAGAGTGACGGCCATAAATTAGATCATCGTTAGACTGCTCTATTTGCTCTGTATTGTTATCTGGGCTATTTTTCTTGATTGGTTCAGGTTTTGTTTTCCTGATTGGCCTATGGTATGGTTTATTCATGTTCAATTGAGTTGCCAAGATTGAGTTTGAGCAGAAGTTCGTAGAGACGTTGAGGATTATTGAGATAGAGATAGCCAACAAGAGTTTCCAAACTAGAAGCTTCGCGATAGCAAGAAGATGCGACTCGACGCGAACCATTACGGCCCCAGCGCAAAATATCCTCTTCAGCCTGGGTAAGATATGGTCTAAGTTTTTCTAGAGAAAGAATTTGTCCCTCAGCTCTTACTTGCTTTACCACTTTGTCATGGTAATCACAATTGCGCATTGGAGGCAGAAGAAAGTGAGTTCTTACAAATAACTCATATACAGCATCTCCAATATAGGCAAAAGAAGCAGCCGAGAGACGTTTTAATTGACTTGAATGATCACCTTCCAAATCCCCCTGTTGCCCAAAGGGTATTTTCAATTCTATGTCATGCGAAATTTCTGGCTTTCGAGAGTTGTTCTCCACCGCCTTTAAGCTCTCAATTCAAGTCCTATTATTATTTACTCCAACGCAGATAGGGCATCATCTAGAGTGGGCTTGAGTATCAAGTAGTTTTCCAGACGAACTAGCTTAACTGTTTGAATAACCCTAGCGTTGCCAATAATCTGTAAACTTCCAGATGAAGCCTTAGCTTTTTTATCAATTTGAACTAAAGTTCCCAATCCAGAACTATCTAAAAAGTCAATATGAGATAGATCAAGTATAACGTTGGCTGGACCTTCATCGAGAGCCGAATTGAGCACCTTTCTAAAATTGGGCTCTGAAAAGGCATCCATAAGTCCGGTCAGGCGAAAAATTTGGCAATTTTTTCTGACTTCACGAGTTCCTCGTAAACTTACAGTCAGGTTCAGTTGTTCAGGAATAGGTCTTTCCCCCTTAATTTAGAGTAAACTGATCAATGTGAATTTTAGCTTAACTTTGTCGAAAAAATATGAGCTATAAATATATATTTATGAAAAAAGGAAATTTATGTCATTTATTCGTCAACTACATCGACAACTTATAACAAAAGAACGCTGCGCACTTGAGATTACAACAGATATTCTTGCACGTATCGAGCGCCTTGAACCAAAGTTACGCAGTTTTTTGGTTGTCACAGGCTCGCAAGCTCTTGAGGCTGCTCGGCGAGTTGATGCTAGGTTGGCCCAAGGTGAAGAGATTGGTCTTTTAGAAGGTGTTCCAATTGCGATTAAGGACAATCTTTGTACTAAAGGGATTCCCACCACTTGTGGTTCTCAGATCCTGCGCAACTTTGTTCCTCCCTACGAATCAACAGTTACCGCCAAATTGCACTCTCAAGGAGCAATTATGGTGGGTAAAACCAATCTAGATGAATTTGCAATGGGTAGCTCTACTGAAAACTCAGGTTACCAGGTGACTGCCAATCCTTGGGATATCTCCCGCGTACCTGGTGGATCTTCTGGAGGTTCAGCTGCCGCAGTCGCTGCCCAAGAATGTATAGTTGCACTGGGCTCTGATACTGGCGGATCTATCCGTCAGCCAGCTTCTTTTTGCGGAGTAGTTGGTTTAAAACCTACCTATGGGCTTGTTTCTCGTTATGGTTTAGTAGCCTATGCATCCTCTTTGGATCAAATTGGACCTTTTGCCCGTAGCGTAGAAGATGCGGCAATTTTACTATCAGCTATTGCGGGCAATGATCCGCAAGATTCTACTAGTCTCAATGTCACTATTGCTGACTATACCCAATATCTTCAAAAAGATATCAAAGGGCTTAAAATTGGTCTTATTAAAGAGACGCTAGGAACTGGCCTATCTAGCGAAGTCTCTCAATCTCTTCAAGAGGCTATTAAGCAACTAGAAAGCCTCGGCGCAGAAGTAATTGAAGTCTCTTGCCCGCGCTTTAGATATGGCTTAGCTGCCTACTATATTATTGCCCCCTCAGAAGCTTCTGCTAATTTAGCCCGTTATGATGCTGTCAGATATGGACTGCGCGAAGAAGCAGACTCGCTGCTTTCTATGTATAGGCAAACTCGCTCACATGGTTTAGGCGATGAAGTAAAGCGAAGGATAATGATTGGAACCTATACATTATCAGCAGGCTATTATGATGCCTATTATCTCAAAGCTCAAAAGGTCCGTACCTTGATCAAAGAGGATTTTGAAAATGCCTTATCACAAGTAGACGTTTTAATTTCACCGACATCGCCTACTACTGCTTTTAAAGTTGGCGAAAAGACTACCGATCCTCTCAGTATGTATCTTTCTGACTTGATGACTATTCCAGTCAATTTGGCAGGATTACCAGCTATTAGTGTTCCCTGCGGCTTTGACAGTCTTGGTTTGCCTATCGGTTTACAAATTATATCCAACGCTTTGCGAGAGGATTTGCTATTCCAAGTTGCCCATGCTTATGAACAATCTACCCCTTGGCATTTAAGATCTCCTGATCTAGATTAAAATTTTTCTCTCTAAGATCTTGCTTATTTCATAGAACTTGGTTTACAATAACAGATTGTGACGAAAATTTATTTTCTCACCAGTCTAACGCCGCTTCAAGGATACTGAGATGCTTGTCTTCTTAAGTCCAAAAAGCAGTAACAGGCGAAAACTTAACCAAGGCTGTATTCAAACAATCTGGTTAAAAAACCAAAAATGGCAGTCAGACGAGGACATCCTATCTCGCTCTGGTGACTAGCTGCCATCGTCCTCTGTTGTCTATATTAAAAAAAGAGTAGAGAAAAGCCGTGTCTGTCGGTATTTTAGGTACCAAATTAGGCATGACCCAAATCTTTGAAACTACTACAGGAACTGCTATTCCTGTAACAGTCATTCAAGCGGGTCCCTGTCCTATCACCCAAGTCAAAACGAAAGAAACTGACGGCTATGAATCCTTGCAAATAGGGTATCAAGCCGTTAAAGAAAAAGCTCTCAATAAACCCGAGCTAGGTCACTTAAAAAAATCAGGCTCGACGCCAGTACGCCATCTCAAAGAGTACCGTCTGGAAAATGCTGCCCAATTTGAACTAGGACAAAATCTTCGTCCAGATGTTTTTCAAGAGGGTGAATATGTTGACGTAGCAGGAAAAACCATTGGTAGAGGTTTTGCTGGCTATCAGAAACGTCACAACTTCAAACGCGGGCCAATGGCGCACGGTTCTAAAAACCACCGCTTACCAGGTTCTACTGGAGCCGGCACAACCCCAGGTCGAGTTTTTCCCGGTAAGAGAATGGCCGGTCGCTACGGTAACACACAAGTTACCATTCGCGGGCTAAAGGTAGTACGCGTTGATCTAGAGCGCAATTTGCTTCTAGTCAAAGGAGCAGTTCCTGGCAAACCAGGCACTCTTTTAAGTATTACTCATGCCAAGCGAGTTGGTAAATAGTCAATATCCGAGATAAACAACTATGACAAGTACCATAATCAGAGACTGGTCAGGTAAAGAAGTTGGCCAAACCGACTTTGAACTTAAAGTAGCCAAGCAAGAGAATGCCGCTCATATAGTTCACAGAGCCCTTACCAGACAACTCAATAATGAACGTCAGGGTACAGCCTCCACTAAAACCCGCGCAGAGGTGCGTGGTGGTGGACGTAAACCCTGGAGGCAAAAGGGAACAGGTAGAGCCAGAGCTGGTTCTATTCGTTCACCACTCTGGCGCGGTGGTGGTGTGAGCTTTGGTCCTAGACCTCGCGACTTTGATCTCAAAATGAACCGCAAGGAAAGACGCTTAGCACTAAGAACTGCTTTTGTTTCTCGTTTAGAAGATCTAATTGTAGTAGAGAGCTTTGCTGACCAGCTAGCTCAAGGTAAAACCAGAGAATTGGCAGCTGCCTTGAATCGTTGGGAAATCAAGCCTGAACAAAAAGTTCTCTTGATCCTTGCAGAAATACCAGAGCCCGTAGAGAGAGCATCTCGTAATATGTGTTCACTCAAACTGATCAAAGCCGATGGCTTGAATATCTTTGACATTTTAACAGCGCACAAAATTATTGTGACTGTTGATGCTTTAGCTAAAATTCGTGAGGTCTACAACGATGACTAAATATGACCAAAGATCCCTGGTAGATTTGGTACGTCGTCCAATTGTTACAGAAAAGGCTACTACTCTACTTGAAGATAACAAGTATGTCTTTGAGGTAACACCAAAATCTACTAAGCCAGAAATCAAAGCTGCCATAGAAACCCTTTTTAATGTGAAAGTACTCAAGGTCAATACTTTGATGCCTCCTCGTAAACACAAAAGGGTGGGTAAATACCTGGGCTTTAAACCCCTTTATAAAAGAGCTATCGTCACCTTAAGTGAAGGCGACAGCATCACTCTCTTCCCAGATGTCTAGAAATTAGGAAAAACTATGGGCATACGTACATTTAGACCATACACTCCCGGAACTAGGCAGGCGATAGTCTCTGATTTTCAGGAAATCACCAAAGCTGAGCCGGAAAAGTCGTTAACCAAATACAAACATAATCAAAAGGGACGGAACAACCGAGGAGTTATCACCAGTCGCCATCGCGGTGGTGGACATAAACAACTCTATAGGGCTGTAGATTTTCGTCGCAATAAATTCAATGTGCCAGCAAAAGTTGCCGCCATTGAATATGATCCCCATCGCAACGCCAGAATCGCTCTTTTATTCTACAAAGACGGTGAGAAAAGTTATATCTTGGCTCCCGCTGGTTTAGCTGTTGGTATGACGGTAATTGCTGGCAATGAAGCTCCCTTTGAAATCGGCAATGCTATGTCCCTAGGTAGAGTGCCTCTAGGAACAGATGTCCACAATATAGAGCTGATTGCTGGTAAAGGTGGACAGATGGTTCGCTCAGCCGGTGCTGCAGCTCAAGTTGTCGCCAAAGAAGGTGACTATGTAACTTTGCGTCTGCCTTCTAAGGAAATGCGCATGGTTAGAAAAGAGTGTTTTGCTACTATTGGCAGGGTTGGCAATGCAGAAGTCAGAAACCTCAAGTTAGGAAAAGCAGGAAGAAGTAGACACCTAGGACGTAGACCTCATGTCAGAGGAAGCGTAATGAATCCCTGTGATCACCCACATGGAGGTGGTGAGGGACGTGCGCCAATCGGACGTAGTGGACCAAGAACCCCATGGGGTAAACCAGCTCTTGGCGTTAAGACTCGTCGTCGCAATAAAGCCAGTAACAGGCTGATCGTCCGTCGTCGTAATAAAGCCTAGAAGAAGGATTGAGGTAAATATATTATGGGACGTTCCCTCAAAAAAGGACCCTTTGTGGCAGATAGCCTGCTAACAAAGATCGAAAAACTAAACGATAGTGGAAAAAAAGAGGTAATCAAGACCTGGTCGAGAGCTTCTACTATCTTGCCAAATATGGTTGGGCATACTATCGCAATTCACAATGGTAAAAGCCATGTGCCCATTTTTATTTCTGAGCAAATGGTTGGTCATAAATTAGGTGAGTTTGTTTTGACTCGTACCTTCCGTGGACATGCCAAAAGCGATAAAAAAGCCGGTCGCAGATAAAAAGGGGATTACTAAAAAACAATGCCAGTAAATACTGAACAAGAAAGTAAAGCAATTGCCCGTTATGTGCGCATGTCTCCCTATAAAGTACGCCGTGTCCTTGATCAAATCAGAGGACGTAGCTATCGCGAAGCCCTGATCATTTTGAAGTTCATGCCCTATAGTGCTTGTGAGCCAATATTAAAAGCTTTGCTCTCGGCAGCGGCCAATGCTGAACATAATCGGGGACTCAATCGCGGTGAACTCATAGTGAGTAAAGCTTTTGCCGATGGGGGTCCAACCTTGAAACGTTTTCGCCCAAGAGCCCAGGGACGTGCGTATCAAATACGCAAACCAACCTGTCACATTACTGTAGCTGTAGCTCCTGAATTATAAAGAGATAACCATGGGACAAAAGATACATCCAAACGGTTTACGCCTCGGTATCATCAAGGAGCACCAATCTCGTTGGTATGCTGATGCGAAGAACTATCCTGATCTGTTACAAGAAGACTATTTAATCCGTAACTACATCAATAAGAATTTAGCCAGTGCAGGAATCTCTAACATCCGCATTGATCGCAAAGCCGATCAAGTGGACTTAGAAATTCATACATCCAGGCCAGGTGTTGTTGTAGGACGTCAAGGCAGCGGCATAGAAGCTCTACGTGAGGGAATACAAAAAGCCCTTAACGGAACTCGTACCATTCGAGTCAATGTTATTGAGGTGCAAAAGCCCGATGCTGAAGCTAGCTTGCTCGCTGAATATATTGGCCAACAACTCGAAAAACGTGTCTCTTTTCGTCGCGTAGTTCGCCAAGCGATCCAAAGAGCGCAAAGAGCCGATGTCAAGGGAATTAAAATCCAAGTCAGCGGCCGTCTCAATGGAGCTGAGATAGCTCGAACTGAGTGGGTCAGAGAAGGCAGAGTTCCTCTGCATACCTTGCGCGCTGATATCGACTACGCCTACTGTACTGCTAAAACCATCTACGGTATTTTAGGAATCAAAGTCTGGGTATTCAAGGGAGAAATTTTCCCCGGACAAGAGGAATCAGCTCTAGCTGCTCCTGCTGGAATACCTCGCCGTAAAAAACGTCAGCAGTTTGAAGATCGCTCTAGCGATGAAAGCTAAACCCAACTTGAAGAACAATGCTCAGCCCAAAAAGAACAAAATTCCGTAAACAACAGCGCGGGCGCATGAGGGGACTGGCCTATCGAGGTAGTGAGATCAATTTTGGTCAATTCGCACTCCAGGCTACCGAACCCTCTTGGATTACCTCTCGCCAGATTGAAGCAGCTAGACGTGCAATGAACCGCTACATCCGTAGAGGTGGTGAGATATGGATCCGAATTTTTCCAGATAAACCTGTGACAATGCGTCCAGCTGAAACCAGGATGGGATCTGGAAAAGGTTCACCCGAATACTGGGTAGCAGTAGTCAAACCGGGTCGTATCCTTTTTGAAATTGGTGGAGTAGCCGAGCCAGTCGCTCGCGAAGCAATGCGTCTAGCATCTCAAAAACTCCCAATCAAGACCAAGTTCATCGTCAAACGAGAAGAACCCAATCAGGAGGAGCAATAGTTTCTAGATTATGGCCCTAACCAAAGCATCAGAACTTAGAAAACTCACAGATCAAGAAATCGCCGATTCTATTTTAGAAGCCAAGCGTAAACTCTTTGATCTGAGGTTTCAGCAGGCTACCCGCCGCCTAGAAAAATCACATGAGTTTAAGCACACTAAAAGACGCATAGCCCAACTGTTGACAATAGAATATGAACGTCAACTTCAGGCCGCTAAAGCCAAAGTAGTTGCTGCTAAAGAGGAATAAATATGGCAGTTAAAGAACGTGTGGGAGTTGTAGTTAGTGACAAGATGGATAAGACTGTAGTAGTCGCCATTGAAAGCCGCTCACCTCATCCCAAGTACAAGAAGATCGTAGTCAAGACTAAAAAGTACAAAGCACATGATGAAGAAAATCAGTGCAAGCAAGGCGACCGCGTCCGCATTACGGAAACTCGTCCATTGAGTAGAACTAAGCGCTGGATTGTCGCTGAAATTATAAAAGAACCTCACTCGGCCTAAAAAGACCAACCATGATACAACAACAAACATATCTCAACGTGGCAGATAACAGCGGTGCTCGTAAGCTCATGTGTCTGCGCGTCCTGAGTACTGGCAATACAGCCTATGCTGGGATTGGTGATGAAATAATTGCCGTAGTCAAAGATGCTATCCCCAACCAAGCAGTCAAAAAATCAGACATAGTCAAAGCCGTTGTAGTTCGTACAAAGCACACCTTACGCCGCGACAGTGGCATGAGTATTCGCTTTGATGACAATGCTGCAGTCATCATCAACGCTGATGGCAACCCCAAAGGTACCCGTGTTTTTGGTCCTGTAGCTCGTGAACTGCGCGATAAAAACTACACCAAAATCGTCTCTCTAGCTCCAGAGGTGATCTAATCATGATGCAAAACAAACAGACAGAACGTGTGAGAATGCATGTCAAAAAAGGAGATACCGTTCAAGTAGTCTCCGGTAGTGACAAGGGTAAGGTTGGGGAAGTACTTAAAACATTTCCCAAAAAGAGCCAAGTGATTGTCAAAGGGGTCAACATCAAAACCAAGCATGTTAAGCCCCAACAAGAAGGAGAATCTGGTCAGATTTCGACCTTTGAAGCTCCTATTCATAGCTCAAATGTGATGCATTTCTCCACCAAGGAACAAAAGACCAGCCGCATTTGCTACGACTTTACCAAAGATGGTAAAAAAGTACGCAAATTGAAAAAGACTGGGGAAATCATTGATTAACTCACTTTTAAATCAAACCTGACCAAGCCCAGGAAAAGCTAAACAATATGCCACAACTGAAACAGACCTACCAAGATACAATAGTCCCCAAGCTCAAGGAACAGTTCAATTATACGAATATTCACCAAGTTCCCAAGGTGATTAAAGTTACCGTTAACCGCGGACTAGGTGAAGCATCCCAAAATGCTAAAGCTCTCGAATCCTCTTTGAGCGAAATGGCCGTGATCACTGGACAAAAACCAGTAGTAACTAGAGCTAAAAAAGCCATTGCAGGTTTCAAACTGCGCAAAGGTATGCCAGTTGGGGTTATGGTAACTCTTCGCTCAGGCAAGATGTACGATTTTCTAGATCGTCTGATCAACTTGTCTCTTCCCCGGATTCGTGATTTTCGTGGCGTCAGTCCTAACAGCTTTGACGGTCGCGGTAACTACACTCTAGGCGTCAGAGAGCAACTGATCTTCCCAGAAATAGAGTACGATAGCATCGACCAAATCCGCGGTATGGATATCACTATTATTACTACCGCCCAGACAGATGAAGAAGGACGCGCCTTACTCACAGAAATGGGTATGCCCTTCCGCAAGAATTAAGTAACTCTTTGGAGAATCACCATAAAAAAAGGTATCAATGGCCACAAACGACACCATCTCAGACATGCTTACACGCATTCGGAATGCTTGCCAAGTGAAGCATTCAAGCACCCATGTGCCTACTACCCGGATCACTCGTAGTATTGCTGAAGTTCTCAAAAGTGAAGGCTTTATTGAAAGCTTTGAAGAGACAGGAGAAGGCGTGAACAAAGAACTTGTTATTTCCTTGAAATACAAGGGCAAAACTCGCCAGCCCATCATTAACAAAGTAAGAAGAGTCAGCAAACCTGGATTGCGAGTTTACTCTACCAGTAAAGACCTGCCCCGTGTACTCGGAGGTATCGGCATTGCTATTGTCTCAACTTCAAAAGGAATCATGACCGACCGAGAGGCCCGTAAACAGGGTGTTGGCGGTGAGATCATCTGTTACGTTTGGTAAAAATTTACTAATAAAAGCTATGTCGCGTATTGGAAAACTTCTCATCCCTGTCCCGGCCAAGGTTTCCGTCTCTATTGACGGACAATCTATTAAGGTTCAAGGGCCCAAGGGAAATTTGGCAAGAGTATTGCCAGAAAAAGTATCAGTTGAGCAGGAGGGACAGACCCTTCGCGTTGTCCGTAAAGATGAATCCAGAACAGCCCGTGAAAGACATGGACTAGTGCGTACCCTAGTTGCCAATATGGTAGAGGGTGTTTCTACTGGTTTTACTAAACGGCTTGATATTCAAGGTGTTGGTTACCGTGCCCAGACTCAAGGTTCAACCTTGGTTCTCAACGTCGGGTACTCCAAGCCCGTTGAAGTGGTCATGCCCGAAGGTATTCAGGTTGCTGTTGATAAAAATACCGAGGTTATCATTACCGGTATTGACAAAGAGGTAGTCGGCAATATAGCTGCTAAGATTCGTGCGGTTCGCCCACCTGAACCATATAAAGGAAAAGGTATTCGCTATCTTGGTGAATTCGTTAGAAGAAAAGCTGGTAAGACATCAGGTAAGAAGAAATAACTATGAAGACCTCTCGCAGACAACAAGTACAACGCCGCCACAGACGCCTAAGACGCGATCTCAATGGCACACCAGACAGGCCGCGCCTTTCGATATTTCGTTCCAACAACCATATCTATGCCCAAGTTATTGATGATGTTGCTCAACAAACACTTGTGTGCGCCTCTTCTTTAGAAGCTGAATTCAAAGCGCAATTGAGTACGGGAGCAACTATCGAAGCTTCTAGCCTAGTTGGTAAACTAGTAGCTACAAGAGCTAAAACCAAGGGTATTGAGAAGGTGGTTTTTGATAGAGGTGGCAATCTCTACCATGGTCGAGTAAAAGCTCTAGCTGAAGCAGCCAGAGAAGAAGGATTAGACTTCTAGCTTGAGATAATTTTAAGGAACTTGATTTATGAACAAACAAAAACGTAGTGCCAAAGGCAACAAAGCCAAGGAAAAAGATACTACCTGGCAAGAGCGGGTGATTCAAATTCGCCGCGTTAGTAAAGTGGTCAAAGGTGGAAAAAAACTTAGCTTTAGAGCAATTGTTGTAATTGGTAATGAAAAAGGCCAAGTTGGCGTAGGTGTTGGTAAAGCTAGTGATGTTATTGGCGCTGTCAAAAAAGGGGTCGCAGATGGCAAAAAACAACTAATAGAAGTATCTTTGACCAAAGCTAACTCTATCACTCATAGAACCAATGGTTCTTCTGGTGGGGCAAAGGTAATCATGCGTCCAGCGGCTCCTGGAACTGGGGTAATTGCCGGTGGTGCTGTTCGTACTGTTTTGGAATTAGCTGGTGTCCAAAATATCTTAGCTAAACAGCTCGGATCTAGTAGTCCTCTTAATAATGCACGAGCTACCGTTGATGCTCTAGAATCTTTGCGTACCTTCTCTGAAGTTGCCCAAGAGCGTGGCGTTCCAATTGAACAACTATATCAGTAGAAACCAAAATGAAAATTCATGAATTATCGCCCAAAGCAGGCTCTAAAAAACGTCCCCGTCGTGTTGGTCGTGGTATAGCTGCCGGACAAGGAGCTAGCTGTGGATTTGGGATGCGCGGACAAAAGTCCCGCTCTGGCAGAAGTACCCGTCCTGGTTTTGAAGGTGGACAAATGCCACTTTACCGTCGTCTGCCTAAGTTGAAAAACTTCCCACTTGTCAATCATAAAGAGTTTACCATCATCAATGTTGGCCGTTTAGCCGAATTACCAGCCAAAAGTGAGGTCACTATAGAGTTTCTCATGGAAAAAGGTATTGTTACTACCAACGATGGTCCTTTGAAAATTTTAGGTAATGGTGAAATTAGCGTTGCCCTTAACGTCAAGGCTGCAGCTTTTAGTGCTGGTGCCAAAGCTAAAATTGAAGCCGCTGGAGGAACTTGCGAACTTCTTTAAGACTTTGCAGATAGGCAATGCCTATTTGCAAATTTTTTTAACCAAAAGACTAATTAAATAACAATAAAATAATTAAAGAGAAGTTCGCTAGATTGCAATATTAAGATAACGAGGTAAACTCCGATGGTTGTCACGCGAGATAAAAATCCAACTGCTCAAGAGACCTTTCTGCAGATGGCCCAGGCCGCTGGTCTACGTGGACGTCTTTTGATCACTATTGGACTTTTGATTTTGGTAAGACTCGGCATATTTATACCCATACCCGGTATAGATCGAGCTAGATTTGCTGCAGAAACCAGTAATTCTGCTGTCTATGGATTTTTGAATATTTTTACCGGTGGTGGTTTTTCTACCCTTGGTATATTTGCTCTAGGAATTATTCCCTATATCAACGCTTCAATCATCATTCAGCTTCTGACTACGGCATTACCTTCTCTAGAGAATCTCCAAAAAAATGAAGGAGAAGCTGGTAGACGTAAAATTTCTGCTATTACCCGCTACATAGCACTTGGCTGGGCAGTAATTCAAAGTACAGGCTTGACTCTTGGGGTTTTACAAAAATATGCCCTAAAGCCTGATATTTGGTTTACTGTAGGTACCATTATCGCTCTTACTGCTGGTTCAATGCTGATCATGTGGATCTCAGAATTGATCACAGAAAAGGGTATTGGCAATGGAGCTTCTCTGTTGATTTTCGTCAACATAGTAGCAGTGCTTCCAAAAACCCTTGGTAACACTATTGAATTTGCTCAAGCCGGAGGACGTGAAGCTATTGCCCAAGTGATAGTCTTGCTTCTGGTCTTCCTAGTAATGATTGTTGGTATTGTTTTTGTCCAAGAAGGTACTAGACGTATTACTATCATTTTTGCCCGTCGTCAGGTTGGCCGCCGTCTATATCGCGAAAGAACGAGCTATCTTCCGCTGCGTCTTAACCAAGGTGGAGTAATGCCGATTATCTTTGCTTCTGCTGTTCTAATTCTGCCTACCTCTTTAGCCGGGTTTCTCAATGGAGACAATCCAGTCAGTAAATCTTTAGTGCAATTTACCAACTTGCTGCAGCCAGGAAGTTGGGGCTATGTTGCTTTCTATTCCCTTTTGATTCTGTTTTTTAGTTACTTCTACGCATCTTTGATCTTTCAGCCTGATGATGTTTCTAAAAATCTCAAAAAAATGGGAGCAAGTATTCCAGGTATACGCCCTGGTGAGGCAACTAGTAAGTATCTAACTGGAATAAGCAATCGTTTAACTTTATTGGGCGCACTTTTTTTGAGCTTTGTAGCGACTGTTCCTACCATTGTGGAAAGTGCTACAGGAGTATCCAGTTTTCGAGGTTTTGGGGCAACATCTTTGTTGATTCTAGTTGGTGTGGCTATTGACACAGCCAAACAGATCCAGACATATGTGATCTCTCAGCGCTACGAAGGCATGGTTAAACAGTAATCCTTAGTTTGAATTTTCAGGATATAGACAAATGACTCACCACTGCTCGACAGGGATAATTTTTTTGGGTCCTCCAGGCTCTGGTAAGGGAACGCAGGCTCAGTTATTAGCCGAATCCTATGAGCTTTCTCATATATCTACTGGCGATATTCTTCGCCGCTCGATTGTTGAGAAAACTCCTCTTGGACTCCAGGCTCAAAATTATGTTGAGCGTGGTGAACTGGTCCCAGATCAACTACTTCTAGATCTTATAAATGAAGCTCTGCAAAACAACAACTCCCCGTCAGGTTGGATATTAGATGGTTTCCCTCGCACGGTCGTCCAGGCTTCATTTCTGGATGAGTTGCTAAAAAAATTCTCCCAAACTTCTGTTTACGTAGTTAATCTAGAAGTGCCAGAGGATGTACTGCTTGAGCGTCTCTTGCTAAGAGGACGTCAAGATGATACCGCTGAAATCATTCGTCGCAGGCTTGAAGTCTATCATAATCAGACAGCTCCTGTCTTGGATTATTACCAATCTAAAGGTGAGCTGCATAGAGTTAATGGAGATCGTCAGCTAGAAGAGATTACTAGTTCACTTAAAGAGTTAATAGCCGCCTAGAAGTTTTTTGTTAAGAAGATAGCGCACCTGAAATGTAGTCCGCTGCTGATTCAACCAGTGGGACTACATTTTCGTAGAGAATACGGGTAGGTCCTATTACTCCAACTCTTCCTACAGGAATCTTTCCATTTTTGTAAATAGCAGAAATCAACGCGCAAGATCTCATTGGCTCTAGAGGGTTTTCTGAGCCAATTTTTATGCTAACTTTTTGAGCTGGGCTATCTAATATCAATGGAAGTAACTGCTCCGGTTGCTCTTCCAATAAACAAAGCAACATTTGTAGCTGATCTAATTGGGAAAATTCTGGTTGGCGTAGTACTTCTGAAAGTCCACTGATCATCATTGGCTGTGAGCTAGAGATATTTGAATTGTTGATAGTAATTTTATCAATTAGGGTTTTGATAAATTCAGCATAATTATTAAATTGTTGATCTAGATTGCTCCAGTCTATAGTTAGAAGTTCTTGGATATTTTTACCGCGTAGGTGACTATTTAAAAAGTTAGAAATTAGTTGTAATTCTTCACCCCAAGAGAACTCTTGATTTTGCTGGGCAAAGAGTGAGGATGTATCTAGTAAGATAGATTGGGTTTGATAGGTATCAGTGACAACTACCAGCATAATGGACTTAGAAGAGATTTGCACCAATTGAAGGTGAAGCAAAATTGCAGCATTAGTCTGAGGCATGCTGATCAGCGTAATACAGCCACTAAGATTGGCCAGGATATGAGCAGCCCTTTGCAAAAGAATCTCTAAATTCCAACTATCCCACTTTAGTTGTTGGTTGAATTGTTTTTCTACTGCCGCGGCCATCTTTTGAGCATTAAAAGTAATCAAGTGGTCAACATAGATGCGATAGCCCGAATCAGAAGGTACTCTACCTGAGGAAGTATGTGGTTGATAGAGAAAACCTGCTTTTTCCAAATTACCCAAAATATTGCGAATTGTTGCAGAGCTCACATTGAAATTATATTCTTCTAGAAGTGTCCTTGAACCAACTGGTTCGGCAGTAGAGATATAGTGCTTGATGGTGGCCCTTAAAATGTCTTGATGGCGCTCATTCAACATAGTCGCAATAAATTTAGAGTTTTTTATAGTAAATATCTAAAAATTTTCAAATCTTAAATCAGTTAGTGAACAAGTTTAGCATCTTTAGTAGAGCGCAATACTAGGATCAATTAGCCTGGAATATCTATCGATCCCACCTACTATATTTTTAACATTTGTAAAGCCAACTGAACGTAACCAATGACACATTTGCTCAGAACGCATTCCATGATGACAAAGAACTAGTGTTTCTGCATCGGGATCTAGATTCAAAGATATCTCTGCTGACCATTGGCTATATTGGCTCAATGGCAATATTTGGAAACCATCAATCTTAGCTATCAAAACCTCATCGAGTTCTCTGACATCGATAAGTTGTAAGTTGGAATTGGGCTTTTGCAATTTTTCCGCTAGCTCTTGTACTGAAATCTCTGTCATGTGTTAATTCTGCCATATTTTGCTATCAGAGTCTGACCGGGATTTTCCAGATTATGTTGCCAAGTCCACATCTGATCACCTAGAGAAAAATGCCACCATTCTCCAGGATGACGACGAAACCCAGCTTGGGTCATAATATTGAGTAAAATATCTCTTCTGATTTGATATTTTTGCTCTTTTGAATTGTTACGATAATAATCCGGCTGGGATCTATCTGAAAGCTCATCAATTTGTCCGCCCATATCTATATCCTGCCCTTGGGAATCAACCAGCATGAGATCTACAGCAGCGCCGGTACTGTGAGGAGGGGGGCTTTTGGGATCTTCACTAGGAATGGCCCAAATTTTATAAACTTCCTGCCAGATAATTTCTTCTGGATATGCTTTTTGTTTGAGCAGTTCTTGAAAAGTATAGTCGACCATATACTGTTGAACAGCAACAGGTCTATAGGCATCAAATATTTTCAATTGCCAATCTGGTCTTAGAATAGCAAGGTTTTGGCGAGCTTGAGCAAGAGCGTTGAGTACCCCTTGGCGTAGATAGTAAGGTGAAGCATCCCCATAATCGGCTCCTAGCTTGATATAAGGTGGGGGGAATTCCAGGATAAATAGCTCTGGCGGAATAGCCTCCAATGGTTCACCGCAATCGACAATTGGAACAGAAAGATAGGCCTTAGTGAGCTTTGGGGAATTCATAGACCTCTTGAATTATTTGAGCCCAGCTTTTTGCTAGTGATTGTAGTAGCAAATCTCCCTTTTCCTTGCTAGCTGTTGTAGGATCCCCAATTACTCCAGTTTGAGAAATATCTCTAGTTAACCAAGCAAAGGGTAAATCTCCCTCAATACTCAAAAGATTGTTTTGGGTCAGTTGGGGTGGATACTCTCTCGAAGCTAGCGACATTTTAACTTGCTCGGGCAATAAAGATAGCATGACGCTGGTTTCACCATCGCCTGCATGTAGCCCATATTCCAATTCTTCGCTAGATAAAAGTTCTTTGATATTACTAGGAGCTCTCCATAAAAAATGAGGAAATACCCAAAAATCTCGGTATTTATGCCTTATATCCCTGGCAGCTGTTTCGACAATTTGGGGTTGGCCGCCGTGAGAGTTAAAGAAAATCAGCTTGCGAAAACCAGCTTGATAAAGACTATCTGCTACTTCTAATAAGATATTGTAGAATGTTTGGCTAGTTAGGCTAATCGTACCAGCAAAGCCGGCATGTTCATTAGATTTTCCATAATATAAACAAGGAAGAGCGTACGCTTCTACTTGTTTTTCTAATAAAGATAGAGCCTTTCCAAGTACACCAAGACCAATAGCAGAATCTACAATCAAAGGCAGATGTGGACCATGCTGCTCTAGAGCGCCAAGCGGTTGAATGATAACTACATTCTCCCTATGGGGCATTGAGTCTATTTCTGTCCATTTCAAATAGCCAAAAAACCTTTCAGGAGGGATAGTTTGATGCATTATTTTTTTTAGGCTATCTCTGATTTCATTCTCTCTAGAGTCAGTGACATTTGATCAAACATCTGCTGGGGGCTGATTCCAAACTGGCTCAGTTGGGTTCTGACTTGCTCAACACTCACTTTGGCAGAAAAATCTTCAGATAGTTCGCAGCGCTTCATCATAATCTTGTAGCGATCCATCAGCTCTTCCATCTTGTCAATATAGAGCTTCTTGCCTTCTCTATCAAATTTGCCATAATTATTGCCCAAGCTTACCAAGGATTGGTAGTCTTGCATCAAGCTTTTTACTTCGTTTTGAACGATATCTGAATCAAAAAATCCCATTTTTAGTAATTTCCTTATTCATCGAATGCTCTATTAATATCTTAAATTCTAAAAGAATCAATCTGCATTGCAAAATACGGGTTTCCGTATCTTTGACGATGAGGTAGAATTTTTTTCATGTATGAGATTATTACTAGGATAGAAAGCTCTAAGCGCCAAAAGCCAACAGCCATAATTTTGGCTCTTGTCAGTGTGGTTCTACCAATACCTATAGCTGGCTTGCATAAATTCTATTTGAGACAGTATCTCTGGGGTATAGTGTATCTCGCCCTTTGGAGTACTCCTATACCTAAAATAGCCTGCGCTATAGATGCTATCTGGTATTTATTACAAGATAGTAAGGGTTTTGATGCCTATTACAGTTCAATAACCAGCACTGATTTAGCTCCTTCAACTGAGCAGATGAAGCTCGAACATGTCCAAGCAACAACTTTAGCCTTAGAAAAACTAGAACAGCTTCGTCAACAAGGTTTAGTATCTGAGATGGAGTTTGAGCAAAAGCGGCGCCAACTTTTAGAAAAACTATGAATTGGTTAAAAAAGAAGCAAATTCGCGAATTTCTAAAGCAAAATCCTTACCATCGTCTTAGTTCAGCTTTAGAGGTATCAGTAGCTGCAGATTTGGGGCTCAAAATCGATGCTAATCGTGCCACAGTAGATGAATGGCTCAGGCTTTCTATTTTCTCTATTCATCAAGCTCGCACTTTAGCAGAGCTATCTAGACAAAATGTGCAGTTTCTTTCACTAGAGGATATTGCTACTGCTGTGAATATTTCCCTAAACCAACTTAAACCCTTTGAATCGGTAATCTATTTTGCCTATTACAGCGCACTTACTCCAATATCTGTAAATATCAATCAAGCCTCTATAGAGCAACTGAGCAAAGTTCATTGTATTGGGCAAGATTTAGCCGTTGCTATTGTTAATGAGCGCCAAAGAGCTGGAAAATATTCTTCCGTTGCCAATTTCCAAAGTAGATTATCTTTAGATGGTGAGCTGATGTCCCAATTAAGCTATTATTTGTACTGTTAATGTTGCATTTTAGTTATTCTAGTTTGATCAATGCGCCCATCGAAAAAGTCTGGGCTTTTCATGAACGTGAAGATATCTTGGAACTTCTGAGCGCGCCCTGGCAACCAGTGCAAGTTATTTCTCATCAAGGGGGACTAGAAGTTGGAGCTAGATCTCAGTTTCAGCTAATGTTAGGGATTATTCCTGTTTCTTGGGTAGCAGAACATATTGCATGTAATAAACCCTACTTATTTGTAGATCGCCAAGTAGATGGGCCTATGAATTTTTGGGAACATCATCACCACTTTGAAAAAGAAGGCCAAGCCACTCGTATCAGTGATTTGATATCTTATCAGATCCCTTGCGGATTATTTTCAGATGTTGCTTTAGGCTGGTGGGTTGATTCTCGCCTGCAGGATATGTTTAGCTACCGACATCAGATTATTAAACAGATGCTGGAAAATTAGAAAAATTTTTTATATGGATATGTTATTACTTGCCAAATCTTGGGAAATATAAAACTAGAAACCTTAGTTCGCAAAAAATGGCAAATAACAACTATATCAAAAATCAAATCCTGATCAATCTTTGGCGTCAGCAAATACAAAAGAGTATCGATGCTATTGTTGCTGCAATGCAACTAACCCCAGGGATAGATCCAACCCAGCCACTGACTACAGATACCTACTTACAAGTAGAGCGCACCCTACATAGCAATGTTGCTCTAGAAGAACTAGCTCTCCAAGGTCATGGTCTAAACAGTCCACTTGCAACTAAATACTACGGCTACACCAATGATCTTCAAAATAGTGTAGATAACTCAACTCTCTACGTTGGTACTGGACTTAACCAAAACCAAAGAGCTATCGGCAGTTTTCTAGACGATTCGGTAATAACCCATATGCCCTTTACAGTGGCATTCCATAACGGGCAACTTGTACAGTACAACCAAAATGGTTCAATAGAAAGTACTGTTGGTAATGCAGTTGCTGGTTTTAATAATGCTGCTTTTTTACAGAATTATAATCCTAGCAGTTTTAGTACTACAGCCGTCACACCTACAACAACAACACCTCCAGCTACTATAGCCTTTACTAATCCTTTACAGAGTATTTTTGGGGGAGTAGCAGCCGCCCAGATAACTACTACAAACCATATCTGGAACGCAGATCCTACTACTGGTCTCTATACCACCACTGCTGATTTAGCCACTGAATGGAAAGCAAACTATCAAGCTCTCCAAAGTGGTCAAACTCTCTC
>CAISPN010000047.1 GCA_903887375.1 uncultured cyanobacterium | reverse complement strand
GGAATAGGCACATGATCCAACCAAGCAGACCTTGCCATTGCTTGATTACTATCGGGATCATCGCTGGGTACATAGCGCTCATCTCCCCAGAAAACATGGATCTTGGTCCAAGGCAGATCTTCTCTCGCTAAAGACTGATAAAGAGGCTTAGGCGTATTGCCTCCTGCTAGGACAATAGTAAAATAATCCTTACTTTGGAGGGCTGTATTAATGCGCTCTAAAATTAATACTTTAGCTCGTTCAACTAAATGCGCTGAATCCGGGAGAATTTCTAAAAACCTTGGCATATATTTTATTTGCTAGTTGTCTTTACCAGATTTGTCTATTTTTTTTCTGAGATATCTCATACCCAAAAAGAAAGGTAAACCCAAAAAAGCGCTCTCTCCAGGGAAGAAAGTAGAGGGTACTGCTTCTAATTGGTAGATGCTATTTTGGGAAAGTGCCTGTAATCCATAACCAGGATTAGTAGAGACATCATACATCGCCGGTGCCAAGCTATCATAAGGGGTATCTCCAGGGGTATCCCAAGTCCAAAATAACCAGCCTATTTTATTGGCATTGGCAAGCTCAACTAAGTTAGTATAGTTGTAAGTATTTTGGTAGGTTTGATTGGAATACTCTCCAATTATTACTGGTACTTTTGCCTTGCCCAACTCATTAATTGACTGTTCAAGATTAGCCTGATAATTTGCTTGACAACCGGGCTGAGGAGTACAGTCATTAAAGCCATTATAGATGTGCACAGAAAATATAGTGTTATGAGCAGGATCAGCATTCTCAATAGCTTGCCCGTAATCAAGTATGGCAGGAGCATATTGTCCATATTGGGTATCTACCATGATTGTATTATTTATCCCTTTAGAGCGGAGATAATTAATAGCATATTGATAGCTATCTGCCCAATACTTCTCCATTGCAGCATTGCTGCTATTACTATTATTGGAGAAAGTTGGAGCTCCCCATTCATTGGCAATATTGAGAATGAGATCCGGGTTAGCTTGAAACAGAGCAAGATTAGTCGGAGAAGTCCAAGACTGTATAGTTTGCCATAAACCCCAATCATCAGGCTTATCTGGAACGTAGCCCGGGATTGTACTGATTGGCTGAGGATTTCCTTGCCAATCTATATAGTATGAAGGAAAAGGAGGCACTGAAAATCCATTGACTGGGGGATAGGTGCCACTATTGGAAGGATCAAAACTATTTTTACCAGTAGTAAGCCCTTCAGTTAATATCGGTACAAGACCCTGCTGCAAGGATTGTTCGACAAGAGTGGGCAGACCAATGATTTGATTGGGAGGGGTACCTTGTCCTGGTGGAAAATGATCTACAGTCCAGAGTCTGACTGCATTAGCTCCGGTTTGACCCAAAGGGACATTTCTGGGATCAAGATCAGTTAGCCCTGTGGTCAAGGGATATTCATTAGTCAATGTACCATTAATTTCAGGTGGAGTTAAATAATACCCAAAAGGTGTATTGTAGCCTGCAGGGACAAACTGCCGCCCAGAAGCGTTACTAATTAGTTGATTGCCTTCTACATGAAACCCTAATTGGTTGGTGATTGGTGGAAATGTTTGGTTGGCAGATAGAGCAGGATGCGCTGCTGTAACCATGCCCATGATTGAGAGTATGCGAATTATTGATAGATTGTGTTTTGGCATTTAGCTCTTTATCTGAACAAGATAAATGGTAGAGAATGATTTCGTCGAGATCTAATCGATAGTTTAAGTAATAATCTACTTTACTCGATATTTACGCAATAATACGTAGGAAAAAGAAACTATCACTTATATTAATATCACAATCTGTCATATTTGAGAGATTATAGGTGCAAAAAAAACCAGAAAGATATAAATCACTCTGGTCAAAAATCATCAATTTTTGTCTAGTTTTTGTTTCTTTTTCTTTTGAGATATCGCAAGCCCAAAAAGGCCGGTAGTCCCAAGAACAATCCTTGTTCAGGTGAAAATTCAAATGGTACTGCTTGGGGGCCATCTAATTGATAAATCTGATTGGTTGCAAGAGTTTGCAAGCCATAAATGGAGTTGCCAGAAAGATCATACATCGCTGGAGCATAATCTGGATAAGGATTATCATTAGGTGTATCCCACATCCAAAACTGCCAGCCCATATTTTTGGCATTGGCTGACTTAACTAAAGTTTGATAATTGTAAGTTGTTTCGACCGGGGGTGTTATATATTGATTAGGGACTGAAAACTCTCCAAAAATTACTGGTACATCAAGAGCAGCGAGTTGATTAATTGTATCTTGAAGATTAACCTGCCATCCTGGAGCACAATTTGGCTCTGTACAATCATTGAAGCCATTATAAGCGTGAACAGAGAAAACGGTGTTATGCATGGGATCGGCATTTTCGATAGTTTTCCCAAACTCAATTATTGCTGGGTAATAACTTCCGTATGATGGAGCATCTACGACAATTGTATTATCTATGCCCTTAGAGCGTAGATAATTAATAGCATAAATATAGCTGTCGCTCCAGTACTTAGCAATTGCAGCATTTGGATTGTTATTTGAAAATGCATTGGTGAGAAGACCCCATTCATTGGCAGGATTGAGAATGAGATCTCGGTTGGCTTGAAACAGAGCGACATTAGCCGGAGAAGTCCAAGACTGTATAGCTTGCCATAGACCCCAATCTGTGGGGTTATCTGGAGTATATCCATTAATAGCTACACTAAGTGGCTGACAGGAATTATCCCAAATAGGTAAACAAGTTGGAAATGGAGGCGGACTAAAGTTATTGATTACAGGATAGTTGCCACTATTGGAAGGATCAAAACTATTTTTACCAGTAGTAAGCCCTTCTGTGAGCATAGGTACTAGTCCTTGTTGTAGAGATAGTTGAACAAGAGTGGGCAGACCAATGATTTGATTGGGAGTGGCACCTTGTCCTCCTGGGAATTGAGCTAGAGTCCAAAGCCTGACTGTATTAGCTCCGGTTTGCCCCAAAGGGACATTTCTAGGATCAAGATCAGTTAGCCCAGTAGTTAAAGGATATATATTGGTTAGTTGTCCATTAGTGTATGAAGGATTTAAATAATAGCCCATAGGTGAGTTGTAACCTACAGGGACAAACTGATTTCCTGAAGCATTACTAATTAGTTTATTGCCTTGTACTGTAAATCCTTTCTGATCAGTAATAGCTGGAAATATTTGAGTAGAGGAAATAGCAGCTTTGGTATTAGTGCCAATTGCTAGAGCCATCACTGAAAATGTACGTAATATTATGTAAACAAATTTGGGCATATCCAGGATTATTTATGTTGAATTGGTATTAGATAATACAAATTAAGAAATTTCGCCTTGATTTATCCGTAATAACACGTAAAAAACAGGTTATTATTTCGATTAAATGAAACCTTTTCTTAGCGTAGACCTAATATAAAATACCATGTAAATATTACCGATAGTAAATATTACCGATATATTACTAGCCGCAATTGTAACCCAAAAATACAATTATTACAACTTTATTTTTACTGTCTATTGCAAATTTTATCTATGACGTTAAAAAAAGTTCTCTCTGTTTAGTTCGTCTATTTTTGGTAAATAATAGAGAGCAGTAAAAGGGTATGGTGATTTTTGTAACATCACTCAAGACGCCGCTCAAGATACTGCCCAATCATAAGTTCTTCCCCAGCTCTAGAAATGATAGTTTGGCGAGTGCGGTAAATTTGCCCAATTAATTTGAACTCTTCTTCAAAGACTGAGCCATTATATTCGGTTCTCAAAGCCATATTCTCTGGTTCGGCGCAGCGATAATAAGCAAAAACTGGCTTGGGAGTGGCAAAACCACGATCTCTATAGAGAATATTCCCCAATACGCCCAATATAGTCGTTCCTCGCGAGATGATTTTGCCATCTTCTTGTTTGCTCTCCCAAAATACACTGCTGCCAGCTTTGAGCTTTTGAGCTAAACCATGGGCTTGGGCCAGCTCTTCTAACTTGGCATCTCCCATTTCTAGAAAACTGATTTTCAGATGACTGACCATTTGCTCGGTAGAAGAATCCTCTTTGAGGGTATAGTATCTTCTTTGGGAATTCCACTGCCCTGCGCTTCTTTGCAAGAAACTTACTGCCATCTCTTCTTGCTGCTTTGCTTGCTGTAATTTCATGCAGACATTTCTCCCTTTCTAGATAATCTGTAATATTTATTTACAGGCTTGACTTATTTACCATTTTGACAGATTGTCCCAGAAGTTCGGTAAGCATTTATACTCAATCATCTTGCTAAGAACATATAGAGTAAAAAATAACGACTATAATAATTTAGTCAAAGATAGACTGAGCTTGAGATGAGTTTAAAGCTTTACAACACCCTGACCAATAGTCTAGAGCCTCTCCAGACTCTCATAAAAGGAGAAGTATCCCTCTACTGTTGTGGGATCACGGTATATGACTACTGTCATTTGGGTCATGCCAGAACCTGCCTAGTTTGGGATGTAGTCAGGCGTTATCTGCAATGGCGTGGCTATAAAGTACGCTATGTTCAAAATTTTACTGATATTGACGATAAGATTCTCAAGCGGGCACAATCTGAAGGTAGCTCAATGGAGGAAGTCTCAGAGCGTTTTATCAAGGCGTATTTTGAAGATATGGATCGCCTAGGTATATCCAGAGCTGATAGTTATCCTAGGGCAACACATACCATCGATGGCATCAAGCATCTGGTTGGGGAATTAGAGGAAAAAGGGTACGCTTACCCTGCTGATGGAGATGTCTACTATGAAGTTAGAAAATTTGCCCAATATGGCAAGCTCTCTAAAAGAAAACTAGAAGATCTCCAAGCTGGAGCTAGTGGCAGAGTAGAGATTACAGATGAAGAGGCGGCCCCAAAGAAAAAAGATCCTTTTGATTTTGCTCTCTGGAAAGGAGCCAAACCTGGTGAACCTGCATGGGATTCGCACTGGGGTCCAGGCAGACCAGGATGGCATATAGAATGCTCAGCCATGGTCAAACAGGAGTTAGGCGAAACTATAGATATCCATGTAGGAGGCAGTGATTTAATTTTCCCCCATCATGAAAATGAAATAGCTCAATCTGAGGCAGCTACAGGCAAGGCCTTGGCTAACTACTGGCTGCATAATGGGATGGTCAAAGTTGGAGGAGAGAAAATGTCTAAATCTCTAGGTAATTTCATCACTATCAGAGATTTACTAGAGAAATATGATCCAATGGCAGTCAGGCTGCTTATCCTCCAAGCACATTACCGCAAACCTATTGACTTTACTGATGAAGCTCTAGAAGCTGCTACCAATGGATGGCACACTCTTCAAGATGCGCTAGCTTTTGGCTACCAGTTGGGTTTTTCGGATACTCAAAGATACTCCAACAATGCATACAAAGAGCGCTTTAGAGAACTGGTAGATGATGATTTTAATTTTACTGCCGGGCTCTCTGTAGTATTTGAGTTAGCCAAAATCCTCAAAAAAGAGCGCAATCTCTCTATTCACAACCAACCGCTAGAAATAGAAATCGCGCAAATCGAAGATAAATGGCGAACTCTCTTAGAACTATCTACAGTTCTGGGTTTTAAATTCTCTCAGGATATTATTGAATCTGTGCAAATGGGCCAAAGTGAAATAGAAGATTATATAGATCAGAGATTACAAGCGCGCCAAGCCAAAAACTATCAAGAAAGTGACCGTATCAGAGAACTACTCAAAAAAAGCGGGGTGATCTTGGTAGATTACCCCAACGGAACTACTCAATGGCACCGGGATTAGCCACCAGCTACTGCTGGAACTATGCTAACTTCATCTCCACTTTGCAATTTGGTCTGCTCTCTGCTGAGCAGACGAATATCTTCGCTATTTACATAGAAGTTAATAAACTGTCTAATCTGACCAGATTCATTACAGATTCTAGACTTGATACCTGGGCATTTATCTTCTAAAACACCTATGAGATCTCCGACGCTCTCGGCATCACATTCAAATTTTGCTTGATTATTAGTAAATTTCTGCAGGGCAGGTGGGATTAAAACAACTACACTCATTTTCAATTCCTCTAGGATCTAACTAAACTAATACTTGTTGCCATTCTAAGCGCTCTAAAGTACGTGAGCGCTCTAAAGCCAGCTCAAAACTATCTAACTTTGGTTCAATCACTAAAGGCTCCCCAATGTAACCCTGGATTGCTTCTTGAGTTTTGAGGCCATTACCTGTGATATAGACAACAGTAGTTTCTTCGGGGTCTATTTTTCCGCTTTCTACTAGTTTTTTGAGCACGGCAATAGTAGTACCACCAGCTGTTTCAGTAAAAATACCTTCAGTCTCAGCAAGTAGTTTCATGCCTTCAATTATCTCAGCGTCGTTGACGCTTTCAATGTGACCACCAGTTTTTCTAGCCACATCCAGCGCGTAAATACCATCTGCTGGGTTACCAATAGCGATGGATTTGGCGATAGTGTTGGGTTTAACCGGGGTGATAAAATCTCTTTGCTCTTTGAAAGCTTGAGCAATAGGCGAGCAACCTTCTGCTTGGGCACCGCTAAAGCGAACAGGTTTATCTTCAACCAAGCCAACTTTGATAAATTCTTGAAAGCCTTTGTAAATCTTCGTATAGAGAGAACCTGAAGCCAGAGGCGCCACAACATGATCTGGAAGACGCCAGCCCAACTGCTCAGCTACTTCAAAACCAAGTGTCTTAGAACCTTCTGAATAGTAGGGTCGCAGATTGATATTCACAAAACCCCAATTGTGAGTATTGCCAACTTCTGAACAAAGTCTGTTGACTTGATCGTAGTTACCTTTAACTGCTATGACTGTAGGATTGTAAATAAGAGTACCTAATACTTTTCCTGCTTCCAAATCAGCAGGGATAAAGACACAACAGTCCAATCCGGCATGAGCGGCCAAAGCTGCAGTTGAGTTGGCCAGATTGCCGGTACTAGAACAAGAGACCGTTGTAAAACCCAGTTCTCTGGCGCGAGTGAGAGCAACTGAGACAACCCTGTCTTTGAAGCTCAAAGTTGGCATGTTGACAGCATCATTTTTGATATAGAGATTCTTAAGTCCCAAGCGACGAGCCAAGCGGTTGGACTTGATCAAAGGAGTCATTCCGGTACCAACATCAATCACATTGTCAGTAGCAACGGGTAAAAAAGCTTTGTAACGCCAAATTGAGTTTGGTCCTGCCTGGATTTTTTCTCGAGTTACCTGCTGGCGGATAGCTTCATAGTCATAAGCTACCTCCAAAGGAGAAAATGTCTCCTCACAAACGTAAAGAGCTTCTAAGGGGTACTCAACACCACCTTCTTTGGAAACCAGCTTGGTAAAGGTTGGGGTAAATTTTTGGGTTACTGTCGCTTGGGTCATCTCTATACCTCTTCTCATATGCAGTAATATTATCACGCTACAATTAGAGCGTCAACAATACCCGACAATTTTAGTCTGGATTAGTAATTATGACCCGAAATCAGCGTTCTTCGATTGGAACATATTGTACTCCATGATCTCCAGTGTAAATTTGAGAAGGACGGAAAATGCGGTTTTCGGCCAATTGTTCTTTCCAATGAGCTAGCCAGCCAGCAACTCGGGCAATGGCAAAAATAGGAGTAAAGAGATCTTGCGGTATACCAAGTTTGCGGTAAACTAAGCCCGAATAGAAATCAACATTGGGATAGATTCCCTTGCTTGCCAGTTTTTCTTCGACAACTCGTTCTACTTCCAAGGCAATATCATAGTACTTATCATGACCTTTGAGCTCAAAGAGCTGTTCAGCTAGCTCCTGTAAGATAATAGCTCGGGGATCTTTGACCTTGTAAACCCGATGTCCAAAGCCCATAATTTTGCTCTTATTGGCAATACATTGTTCAATATAAGGACGTACATTCTCTATAGTGGCGATTTCCTCTAGCATCAAGAGAACTTCTTCATTTGCACCTCCATGTAGTGGTCCTGCCAGAGTGCCAACTGCTGAAGCAATTACACCATAAGGATCAGTCAATGTAGAAGAAGTAACCATCGCACTAAAAGTAGAAGCATTCATCGTATGCTCAGCATGAAGAGTCAAACAGATATCAAAAACCTTAGCTGAGAGAGCATCTGGTACGAGCTCAGTGAGCATATACAAAAAATTTGCACTATAGTCTAAATTGTCATTAGGTTGAATTGGGTCATTTCCTCTACGCATAGAATTAGCCGCTGCGACCATAGTTGGAATCTTGGCCAAGATACGAACTACTGCGCCTCTAATATAAATAGGATCATCAAGCGCGCGGCGGGAGTAAAAAAGTCCCAAAGCAGCAGCCGAGGTTTGGAGCGCGTCCATAGGATGTCCTCTATCAGGGAAACATTTCATCATATCCCTGATACTATATTTAATCCTTCTATGCAGACGAATATCAGTCTCAAAATCTTCCAGCTCAGATTGAGTTGGTAATTTACCCCAGATTAAAAGGTATGCTGTTTCAACGAAAGTACTCTTTTGGGCTAACTCTTCAATAGCGATGCCACGGTATTCCAAAATTCCTTTTTTTCCATCAACGCAACTAATACTAGATTGAGCCGCTGGAATGCCTTCCAAACCTGGCTTGTATTCACAAAATGTCATATGGTCAACCTATTTTCCCAGGGTTAAGTCAATGGTGTATATTTTTGACTTATCAGAATATTTTAATAATATGTCTAGAAATTTGAACCTCTTATGAGTGAATCCATCTTATCAGGGGTCTATAACAATTAACTCCGTTGGCTTTGCAAAATCGTACTTTGATATATTTCAATCATCCGTTTTGCTTTTTTTTGCCAGTCAAACTCATTAATTACTTTTTGATGACCTTTTTCACCGATGATTTGGCGTAATTCAGGAGATTTACTCAATTTTATTATTGATTGAGCTAACTGATTGACAAATGTGTCAGGGGAATTAGGCTCTATTAAAATCCCACAATCATCATCTAGATAATCTAAAGGACCTCCCCACTTGGTAGCAATCACTGGTAATTTCATAGCCATAGCCTCAAGAATTACCGCCCCCCCACATTCAAATAAACTAGGCAAAACAAATATATCTGACTGGGACATCCTTTGCGCGCACTCCGACTGAGACAACCAGCCAACAAATTTTACTTTCTCACTTATTTGTAAATTAGAAGCAAGTAATTCTAAATTATTTCGATATTTTCCTTCGCCTATGATTTCCAGTTCAAAATCTACCTGGGTTAATGCAATTTTGCAGGCTTCTATTAGTAGATCAACTCCTTTCCATTGAACAAGTCTTCCTACATAAATAACACGTATAATTTTCTTTGGCAAATTTATGATGGGCGCGACATTCCAAACATTAGTATCAATGCCATTTTCACATAAAAACTCGACTTTTCCTGTGATTTTACTGGGAAGAGCATCATAGGTACGCTGATTGGCTACTAAAATCTTTTCAGCAACTAATTTACCAGATATAAATTGATGAAATAAATCAGAAACTTGACGCCCAAGCTTTAAGAAAAATCGACTAAACAAATTATTACGTTTAGCAAAAGCTGGAGGATAGTTCATTCCACCATTGAGTGGGCCTATTACCATAGGAATTTCGAAATTATAATTCAAAAAAAGATATTTTGGTGATACGGGAATTGGTTGATGAATAACATTAATATTGTGCTGTAAAATTAATTTCTGTGCCTTCGATCTTAGAATATATTGACTCCAAAGTATCATTAATTGTCTGAATAAAAATACACGAATTGTTTCAGGTAATTGCAAACCTATATAGTTTAGTATTTTATGAAGCCAAGTATCACTAACAAAGCTAACTCTCTCAAATTCATTTCCTAAAATTTCGGCCAACTCATCTCGAACTCTCTCATTTACGATTAACCATGTTTCTATATTCTGATTACGCAAATTTTTAAAATAATGAAGAGGTATACTTGATTCACCGCCAAAACGAAATGAGGCATTTTCACAAATAATCAAAACTCTAGGTTCAATCGTTAAATTTTCAGAAGTGTTAGTTGTCATCTTACTTCATCTAAATATTTTTGTATCTCTTTAGCCATAACAGCAACATTAGGCTTTTGTAAACTACTAGAATGTCCACCGGGAACATTAACGGCCCTAAGAAAGGATCATTAAAAATTTGGTTAAATGGTGTATCTAAGCCATCACCCTCAGTACCCAAAAAAAGTAAAACATTATTGTTGTAAGTCTGAGGTGACTCGATTTGTAACACCTCTGACTAAATCATCTATTTGTTTTTTAAAAAGAATGACGCCAACTAGACCATAGTCACCAAAGCGATCTCTTACTTGAACGATGCGACAATCTAATGAGCCTTGCAGTTGTTCTGTAATTTCTGTTTCTAAATAGCGTTTAGTACTAAAATTAAACTGATTTGTTCTTTGGGTGAGTTGGACAACTCTAGCTAATTGATCTTCATTGGGCTTAGATATTATGCACACCAAAATTATTATAATTGCAATGGAGCAAAAAATGTTCTAATTAAATTTTCACCCAATAAGCAACTTGAAACTTGATTTAGCTTCTAATGTCTTAGAAAACGTTTTAGGTAAGATTGTGACTATCGCCAGTGCAACTTGCAACATACTTTTGTCCTATTATGATGGCACCAAGCTACTTGAACTCGAAAAAGCAAGCCAGTCTTCTCCGGTAACCAGCGCGGATCTAGCCGCCAATCAATTTATTTTAGAGCAACTAATATCTATTTTTGGTCAGGAGCAATGTAGTTATCTCAGTGAAGAAACCCACTCAGGTAGCCAAGCACTTCCTAAAGATTGGGTTTGGATTATTGATCCTCTAGATGGAACTAAAGATTTTCTCCAAAAAACTGGTGAATTTGCCATACATATAGCCCTATGCTATCTTGGTCGCCCTGTTGTTGCAGTCGTGGCAATCCCTGAGCGCCAGCATCTATACTGCGCAGCTAAAAACCAAGGGGCCTATCTGCAAGATAAAACAGGACAAATCATTCCTTTACATGTCTCTCAAGTGAAATCACTCAGTGAACTAGCTTTAGTGACCAGCAGAAATCATCGAGATGATAGGTTTCAAAAATTGATCGAATTGCTTCCATTAGGACCTAAGCATTATGTTGGTAGTGTGGGAGCTAAGATAGCTGCTTTGGTTCAAAAGCAGGCCGATGTTTATATTTCTCTTTCGGGCAAATCAGCCCCCAAAGACTGGGACTTTGCTGCTCCTGAATTGATCTTGACTGAAGCAGGTGGAAGCTTTACCTATCTTGATGGCACTCCTTTACTGTATAACCGAGGTGATGTTTCTCAATGGGGAGCTCTAGTAGCTAGCAATGGAGCATGCCACCAAGAGCTCCTAGAAACAATAAAGGAAATTCTCCAGCAGTTGGACTAACTCTGAGATAGCCAGCGAGCTGCATCTTTGGCATGGTAAGTGAGGATTAGATCAGCGCCAGCTCTTTTGAAACTTGTCAACGTTTCTAGAGTTACTCTTTTTTCGTCGATCCAACCATTGAGCCCTGCAGCTTTAACCATGGCATATTCCCCTGAAACATTGTAAGCTGCCACTGGCAAGTTGGTTATCTCCTTAACTCGCCAAATGATGTCCATATAAGCAAGGGCAGGCTTGACCATGAGCATATCAGCCCCTTCAGCAATATCTAAAGCTACTTCTTTGAGGGCCTCTTTGGCGTTGGCAGGATCCATTTGATAAGTGCGCCTATCGCCAAATTGGGGAGTTGATTCAGCAGCATCACGAAAAGGTCCATAATAAGCAGAAGCATATTTAGCAGCGTAGGAGAGAATGGGAATATCTTGAAAACCCGCCTCATCTAAGCCTTCTCTTATGGCAGCAACAAAACCATCCATCATGCCGGAAGGAGCTATGATATCTGCGCCAGCTCTGGCTTGAGATACCGCGGTTTTCTTAAGTAGCTCTAAAGTTGGGTCATTGAGTACCGTTCCAGTGATATCGCCATCTCTGAGATAGCCACAATGCCCATGGGTAGTATATTCACATAGACAGGTATCAGCTATTACTACTAGCTCTGGGACTGCTTGTTTAACAGCAGAGGCGGCCTTTTGGACAATGCCATGGTCATGCCAAGCGCCAGTGGCATCATTATCCTTATCTACTGGTATACCAAAGAGAATAATTGAGGGTATTCCCAAATCAAAACACTCTTTAGCTTCTTCTACAATTTTGTCTACAGAGAGCTGATAGACTCCAGGCATCGATTTAACTTCTTTTGATATACCTTCACCAGCAACGGCAAAAAGGGGATAGATCAGATCATTGAGGGTTAAGGTCGTCTCCTGCACCATGCGGCGTAATTGTGGGCTCTGACGTAAACGGCGTGGACGATTGGTGGGAAACATAGTCTCTTTTGTAAATATTTCTTTTTTGAGTGTAAATTCCCAGTCCTGCTTTAAGCTCTTTACTCTTCATGAATCTTATTGAAGAGATTTTTTCTTATTACCTCTTGTTAAATCTTTACAAAAGTTAATATAATGATCTTAGACAAACTAGGTATATATTCCTATGGAACTAACTTCATTCCCTTGGTTAACGACCCTGATCCTCTTTCCTTTCCTATCGGCAATGGCCATACCCTTGCTTCCTGATAAAGATGGAAAGACTGTGCGCTGGTATTCTTTGGCAGTCGGCTTTACCCACTTTGCCGCTACGATATATCTCTTTTGGAGCAAGTATGACTTCCACACTAGCAAGATGCAGCTAGTTGAAACCTATAATTGGATTCCTCAAATTGGTTTTACCTGGAGCGTAGGAGTAGATGGACTTTCTATGCCCTTGATTCTTCTATCGGGCTTTATCAGCACATTGGCTCTGGTTGCTTCTTGGCGTGTTGAGAAAAAACCTAAATTATTTTATGCCTTAATGCTGCTGCTTTATGGTGCTCAAATTGGAGTATTTGCCGCATCTGATTTTCTCTTGTTCTTCTTAATGTGGGAATTAGAGCTAGTTCCCGTCTATATTCTAATTTCTATATGGGGTGGCAAAAATCGTCTCTATGCTGCCACCAAATTCATCTTATATACTGCTTTAGCTTCTATATTTATTCTCGTTGCCGGCTTGGCTCTTGCCTTCTATGGAGATACCGTCACTTTTAATCTAGCAGAACTCAAGCTCAAGTCCTATCCTCAAATTTTAGAGGTATTGGCCTATGCTGGTCTGCTGATTGCCTTTGGTGTTAAGCTGCCTATTTTTCCCCTACATACCTGGTTGCCTGATGCTCATAGTGAAGCATCCGCCCCAGTTTCGATGATTTTAGCTGGAGTACTACTCAAGATGGGTGGTTACGGGCTGATTCGTTTCAATGTAGATCTTTTACCCCATGCTCATATTAAGTTTGCTCCACTTTTAATTATCCTAGGTGTAGTAAATATAGTCTATGGAGCGTTGACTGCTTTTGCCCAGACTAATCTCAAAAGAAGACTGGCATCTTCCTCTATATCCCATATGGGCTTTGTGCTAATAGGTATCGCCTGCTTTAGCGATTTAGGTTTAAATGGCGCTCTATTACAAATGATCTCTCATGGATTAATTGCCGCTGCTCTGTTTTTCCTCTCTGGGGTAACCTATGAAAGAACCCATACCCTGATGATGGACGAAATGGGTGGTATAGCTAAGACAATGCCCAAAATATTCGCCCTATTTACAGCAGCTTCAATGGCTTCTTTAGCTTTGCCAGGGATGAGTGGTTTTGTCAGTGAGTTGAGTATATTTTTAGGACTGACTGCCAGCGATGCCTATAGTTCCAGCTTTAAAGTTGGGGTTACTTTACTAGCTGCGATTGGCCTTATCCTAACTCCCATCTACCTGTTATCTATGTTGCGAGTTGTTTTCTACGGCAATAACCAAGCAAATCAAACTCTAGATGGTTTTAGTTACGATGCCCAACCACGTGAGATATTTGTCGCAGTTTGCTTACTGTTACCTATCATCGCCATTGGTATATATCCTAAGTTGGTGACCACCAGCTACGATGTAACCACGGTGGAGATTGCCAGCAAAGTTAGAGGAGCTTTGCCAATTATAGCCAATACCCAGCAAGAGCCGGCTTGGAGCGGGCTTTCTCTAGTAGCCCCAACAATAGCTGATAGTTAATCGAAATCCTTGGTGCTGGGCTTGGCAATATGGGGCAGCCCCCAGCCCAATTTCTCTCTGAGAATGCGGAAAAATTCCGGTGATTTAAGGCGAATAAAACGAGCATTATAAGATGAGCGCTCTGCTTCAATATGATCTTCAGGTAGAACATAACAGCCAGCATTCCCATCAACTACCACCATCATTCTATTGGGAGTAGCTGGATAAATTTTCACTCTCTGTTTGTCGGAAAAAACCAGAGCGCGCGAGGCTAGAGAATGGGGGCATATTGGCACTAACTGCAACACTGGAACATCTGGAGTGACCACTGGACCACCAGCGCTGAGACAATAGGCAGTGGAACCTGTTGGGGTAGCTAGAATCACTCCATCGGCAGCAATATCTACTGGCGCGTGATCTCCAATTTGAATCTCAAAATGACACATGCTAGTAAGAGCCTCTCTATGCACCACCAGCTCATTGAGTGAAAGCGCTTCCCAAAGAAGGGTATCTTCTCTAAGGAGCTTAACAGTCATCATTGAGCGCTCTTCAATTTCATAATGACCCTGGAGGAGATCTTCAATGATCAAAGGGAGTTGATCGCTGTAGGCTTCTGTTAGAAATCCCATATGTCCAGTATTGACAGTAAGAGCCGGAATTCCCTTTGGTGCCAGTTGCCTTAGAGCAGATAGAACAGTTCCATCTCCACCTAAGACTATAGCAAAGTCCAGATTCTCATCAAAGTTCTTTGGTATTACATCTTCAATGCGAACATAACAGACGGGACGTCCGGGCTCAGAATAGCCAAGTATACCACCACTACCAGTGGATAAATATACATCAACGCCCAGAGATACCATCTCCTGTTGCAATTGCTCAGCAACTTTACAGGCAATCGGTTTGATATCGTTATAGATGATGCCGACCTTTGCCACAATACAATTATCCTAAACTTTATTCTTAAACTTTGCTTTTAAAGGGACTTTTTTTCTGCTTCTTCTTATTTTTATCTTTTTCGTAGCCAATTTCTTTGAGTTTTTTCAAGATGCGGCTGAAATATTCATTAAAATAGGATTCTAGAGTAGTGATTTCGCCCTGATCTAGGCCAAATACCTCATATACTCTCTCCATAGGAGCATTTAATTTATTGCCATTAGCCAATACCTCAGCAAAGGCTAGACGATCAGCAATATTTAATGTCCATTTAAAAGAGTAGGCTAATCTGTACATCACGCGCAAGAAACCACTAGGAATGCGGAACACTTTGGCATCTTGCCCGGAAAGTCTTTCGCATAGAGCTACTATCTCTTCTGCCTTCCATGCTCTTGAGCCAACAACCGGATAGCTTTGACCAATAGTAGCTGGAACATCTAGGGCGCGTACTGCAAATTTAGCCACATCTTGGGTATCCATATAGGCTACTGCGGCGCCTTCTCCAGTTATCCAGACTCCTTGGTTTTCTATAATAGGGATTGCATATTGGCCAATGAGACCCTGCATAAAACCACAAGGTCTGAGTATTGTATAGTCTAGATTAGTCTGGGCTAAAAATTTTTCTGTACAGTTTTTAATATCCATCAAAGGGACATTGGGATATTTTTCGGCATCTAAAATAGAGAAGAAGATATATCTTTTAATTCCAGCTTGAGTAACAGCTTGGATCAAATTAACCTTGCCATCCCAGTCAATTTCCTTGATACTCAATGAATCGGTAGCTCTTGCTGTGGCAGCATCAATCACAGCCTCAATACCCTCAAGAGCTCCTGGTAGAGTTTCTTTCTTGCAGAAATCACCCTCTACCAATTGGGCGCCCCATTCTTTCAAAAACGCTGCTTTTTTAAGGCTTCTCACTAGGCAGGTTACTTGATGACCTTGGTCGATGGCACATCGAGCTACCTGTCTTCCAAGGGTGCCAGTGGCACCGACGACCAATAATTTCATTTAATTTTTCGTAAATTATTTTAAAGTTTCATTAAGATATTATCATAATTGGGTCATAACCAGTCGTAATCTTCCCAAGATTTTCTAGCGATTAAGAGGAATCATCAGCCAAGTTACCAGAGTGCCAATAGGGCTCCAGAGAAGATAGGGTAGTAAAAGTAAAAAAGCGCCATTATTAATGGGAAAGACTAAAAAGGCAATTACTAGTCCCAGAACAAAACCTAAAATCCCGACAAATGTCCCAGCCTCTAAGCTACGTAATTTACAGATAACTGGGGTATAGGAGAGAATCAATAACTGCAAAAGAAGATAAAGCCCCATCAACAGCCAGTTGTTCGGTCTGCTATCCCAAACCAGGGTAGCTGATGCCACCAAAGTGGTAAAAATAAAAATCCAGATAAAAGGTATAGCCCTTTCAAAGGTCAACCAGCGGGGACGAACTAACTGATTAAACCAGCGAATGTCACGCCCATTAAGTCGATTGGTCAGATAGGCCATCAAAAAAGTGATAGCTCCAAGTACTAGCCAAGTAGGGATCATAATAGTTAAATATCTAAATGCGAATCATCATCTTGCTGATAGGACTTTTTTAGGTCCTGCTGTTTTTGTCTACGGGAATTTTGGCGATACTTTTTGAATTCTAACTTTGGTTCATAAAGCTTAATCCCCTGGGATCCCATTTTAACCTTGAGATTAGATTCTCGCGTTTGGGCAAATTGTTGATTGAGAACCTCTGCCAAAAACTCTAGATAATGTTCATAGCGCTCCCAATCTCCCCTGATCGCACAATTGGGTTCCTCGCGATGTAAGCAATTGTTGAATTGACATTTGCCCAGCATTGTTTTGGCTTCGGGGAAAAAGTAAGCTAAATCATAAGGACTACATTCGAGCTCGGCCTGGTTAAAACCAGGTGAATCAGCTAGCAGACCGGCGCCATTAGGCAACTTAAATAATTCAACATGTCGGGTGGTATGGCGACCTCGATGTAACTTACCAGAGACATGAGCTACCTTTTGGCTAGCCTTTGGAATCAGGGAATTTATCAAACTGGACTTGCCAACTCCAGAAGGTCCAGCTAGGGCTGTAATTTTGTTGAGCAAACTACTATTGAGCTGATCTAGTCCTTGTTGTTTATTCAGGCTGATTAAAAGGGTATCATAGCCCCATGCCTGTAATCGTTGCTGCCATTGTTGAGCCTCCTGTTGGCTGATTAAATCTGTTTTGTTAAGACAAAGACATACCTCAATTTGGGTAGATTCGGCTTTGATGAGAAAGCGACTAAGCTGCCAAGGATCAAGAGGCGGATCCGCTAGAGCAAAAACTAGCAAAATCTGGCTGGCATTGGCTATAGGCGGTCTATTCAGCATCGATGATCTTGGCAGGATTTGACTGATTACTGCCCGCTGGGACTGGCAATCAAGCTGCTCAACTATTACATGGTCTCCTACGACAACTGATTGGCCAATTTTTTTGAGAAGAGAGCGACGAGTACAGAGAACATAAATCTCTACTTCTTCCAAAAATACCCAATAAAAATTGGCTAAAGCTGAGAGAACTGTTCCCTGATATTGGTTCACTCTGGACGTAGAACCTTTAATTTAAAGAATTCTAGCTCCGGTAAGATTTCACTAACTATATATCCTTCGATCCTCAAGCTATCGGGAACCTGTTCTATCGGCTCACCTGAATCCAACCAGACTTCCAAAATTGTATCTGGTGGCATTTGCTGTAATTTCAGCTTGGTTTTGACAAAGTTGAGAGGACAAGGCGTCCCTCGAAGATCAAGCGGTAGAGAGCTCATTTATGGAAAAATCCTCCTAGAAAACCTTCTAGTCCACCTTTATTTGTCTGCTCGCCCTTAATCTTGGCTAACTCCTCTAATAGTTTGCGCTCTTCGGCATTGAATCGTGTGGGAATAGCAATTTTAATTGTGATTAAATGACTACCCCTAGCAACTGCATTGCCCAACTTAGGTACACCCTTGTTTTCTAGGGTCAAAACGGTATTAGGTTGAGTGCCTGGTGGAATCAGTAGAGCTTCTTCTCCATCAACAGTATTCACCAATACCCGCGCGCCCAAAATAGCCTGTAAGTAGCTGATGCTAGTCTCTGATTCAATATTGATACCATTGCGCCTGAACTCAGGATCCGGCTCAACAAAAACATAGACATAGAGGTCTCCAGGATTGCCTCCTTTAAGACCAGCATCGCCTTCATTAGCAACACGTAAGCGAGTGCCACTATCTACACCAGCAGGAATAGTGATTTTGAGCTTCTTGGTTTCTTGTTTGCGACCTGCACCACCACAAGATACACATTTTTCCTCAATCATCTCACCAGAACCATTGCAGGTTGGACAGGTTGTAACCTGGGCAAAACTTCCAAAAGGGGTGCGAGTAGTACGTCTAACTTGGCCAGAGCCACTACAGGTTGTGCATGACTTGACTCCTGTGCCAGCTTTGGCACCGCTGCCACGACAAACTTGACAGGATTCTAAATGGGGTATGCGTACTTCTTTTTCCCCACCAAAAATAGCTTCACGGAAAGAAAGCTTGAGATCCAGGCGCAGGTCATCGCCAGAGACAGGGCCTCCTTTACGTCTTCGCTCACCGCCGGGGGCTGTTCCCATACCACCAAAGCCATTAAAAATGGTTTCAAAGATATCTGCAAAGCCTCCCATGTCTGAATATTCATAGCCAGGACCTCCGGCTCCAGAAGATACACCTGCTTCGCCAAAACGATCATAGCGAGCTTTGGTTTCAGGATCTGAGAGAATCTCATAAGCGCGATTAATCTCTTTAAAGCGTTCTTCAGCTCCTTCCTCTTTATTGACATCAGGATGGTACTTTCGGGCAAGACGACGAAAAGCCTGCTTGATATCTTCTTTGCTGGCATCGCGCGATACATTCAGAATTTGGTAATAGTCACCTGGCATAGAATCGGGGGGCTAAATAAATAGTTAAAAAAATCAAAAAGATCTAAATTGCACTCTAGCAAATTTTTGGACTTTCTGTTTAGTCTACAGTTTCATAGTCATTTGCTACAGTTTCGTCTGATTCAAAATCGAAATTCTGCTCTACTTGAACTGTTTTGTTAGAACCACTCTCTGTTAAGAACTGACTGGGGCTTGTAAGTATACTGGAAGTCTCAAAAGCTATATCAGATGAGATCTTAGGTGAAGAATTTCCTTTTTTGTATATTTCCGTACCTATATACATCAAGTGTTCTTTAAATTGATCTAATAGAGATTGTATTGTTTCAACAGAATTATTAGAAGCTTTTTGCAGCTCCTGCGCTAGAGAATTTCTTCTGTTTCTAGCTTCAATTTTGTCAATTTCAGAAATTAGATGTCCATTTTCCCTGAGTGTTGTCTCATAAGTTTGGAAAAGACCATCAGCTTGATTTCTCAATTCTACAATTTTTAGAACTTGGCGATCTTGCTCGGCAAATTTTTGGGCTTCGCGGCGCATTCTTTCAATTTCATCACCTTCTAGTCCTCCGGTACTGTTAATGGTGATCTTTTGTTCTTTGGCCGTTCCCCTATCAAGAGCAGTTACTTTAATTATGCCGTTGACATCGATATCAAAAAAAACCTCAATTTGGGGCACCCCACGTGGGGTTGGTGGTATTCCAGTGAGTAAAAATCGACCAAGTGTGTAGTTGTCCTTAGCTAGCGCTCTTTCACCTTGGAGAACATGTATCTCGACTGAGGTTTGACCATCTGCAGCAGTAGAAAATATCTGGGATTTACTCGTAGGAATCGTAGTATTTTTATCGATAATTTTAGTAAATACCTCGCCTAAGGTTTCAATCCCAAGCGATAGTGGAGTAACATCAAGCAGCAAAACATTCTCTACTTCTCCATCAATTACTCCAGCTTGAATTGCCGCCCCTAGGGCGACAGCTTCATCAGGATTGACTGTGCGCTCAATTTGACTAGGCAGAAAGATTTTCTGCAAAACCCTCTGTACCAGAGGCATACGCGTAGAGCCACCTACCAACAAGACCCTTTGGATATCTTGCGGCCCAAGATTAGAATCCTTAAGCGCCTGGTTAACAGGTATTAGGGTAGATTCAATTAGGCTACGAGCAATATCTTCAAATTTTCCTCTGGTTAATTCAACCTCAAGATGCTTGGGACCGCTTTTATCGGCTGTAATAAAGGGTAAATTGATGGAGGTATTTTGCAGTGTGGAAAGTTCTATTTTGGCTTTTTCGGCAGCCTCTTTCAACCGCTGCATAGCCATTTTATCTTCTAGTAGATTAATCCCCTCATTTGCCTGAAAATTTTCCACTAACCAATTGACAATCAACGCATCGATATCATCTCCGCCTAGATGGTTGTTGCCAGAAGTTGCTTTAACTTCAAAAACCCCATTACCCAATAGGAGAATAGACACATCAAAAGTACCACCACCTAAATCATAGACTAGAATAAAATGTTCTTGGTGTCCTTTATCTAGTCCATAGGCTAAGGCAGCAGCAGTTGGTTCATTGATAATTCGCAAAACATCTAGACCAGCAATAGCACCGGCATCTTTAGTAGCCTGTCTCTGCGAATCGGTAAAGTAGGCAGGAACAGTGATTACTGCTTTGGTAATTTTATCGTTGAGATACACTTCTGCATCACCTTTAAGTTTTTGCAGAATCACAGCCGATATCTCTTGGGGAGTGAAAACTTTGTTTCTAATTTGCACATCTACCATCTGATCCCTTCCCATAATGCATTTATAGGGAACGCGGATCCTATCTTCTATAGTCTCTTCCCAACGTCTACCAATAAATCTTTTGATACTATATATGGTATTTTCGGCATTGGAAACCGACTGCCGTTTGGCTAGATCGCCAACTAGGCGCTGATCTGCTTTACTAAAGCCTACTATGCTTGGAGTTAGCCTAGAACCCTCAGCATTGGGAATTATGACGGGTTTGCCGCCTTCTAAAACCGATACACAGCTATTAGTAGTTCCCAAGTCGATTCCAATAACTTTGCCCATAGTAATTTATTTATTCAGTTTGATCTTCCTGCTCAGGGTGCGAGAAGTTTTCTTTAGGTGTAGCTACTTTGACCATGGCATGGCGCAATACTTGATCATCTAAGGTATAGCCACGCACCAATTGTTCGATTACTGTACCTTCAGGATATTCATCCGTTGCTTCTCTGAGCATAGCTTCATGATATTGAGGGTCAAATACTTCACCTTCAGGGCGCATAGCCGAGACTCCAAGCTTTTTGAGCCCATCTACTAGATTTTTGTAAACACCTTGGTAGCTTTTGTGAATAGCTGTTTCACCATCGGTATTAGGCTTGATCTGAACTCTGGCTCTTTCGAAATTATCTACAACAGAGAGCAATTCAACTATGGTTTGTTTTTTTCCTTTAATCTCTTGCTCTTGTTTCTCTTTCTCTGTCCTCTTGCGAAAATTCTCAAAATCGGCAGCAATGCTTAAATATTGCTTCTTATATTGTTCTGCTTTTTGGGTTTGCTCTTCCAATAGCCCACGCAGATTGCCTATTTCAGCCTGTAGAACGGCAATAATACTATTAATCTCTTCTTCTTGAAGGCTTGGTTGCTCTTCAAATTCTCCAGTAGATTCTTCGATTACTTCTGCTTGAGCCGGAGTGGAGTTGGTTTCTTCAATCACTTCTGAGATTTCGTTTTCGTTATTCATAGTGTTCGTTTAATATGGAACAAGGAAGATTTGTCTAAAAATTTAGTCAAGTTTTTTAGTAATTTCAATTTAACATCATCAGTAATCATTTGAGAAAGTGAGGATTGCCCCTATAGTATGGAGTATATCCCTCATATGCTACAACGTGCTTATGAACTATTCTATCTCTTCTAACAAACGTTCCCGGGCAGTTGCTCTGCGCAATCAGTTTTCCCCCTTTGGCAATAAATTAATTGAATCAGGCTACGTCACCCCGGAGCAAATGCAGCAAGCATTACTAAAATGCCATTCTTCAGGGCAATTGCTTACCGATGTACTATCTTCAATCACGGGAACTAGTTTACCACCAGAGTTGGTTAGACAATACAAAAAAACAAGGCTTTTCGAACTCAAGATTGTCTATGGCTTAGAGTGTATTGATCTAGATATTAATATTATAGATAGCAACGAGATGGTGCAATTGGTCCAAGACTTGATTTCTATTGATATTTGCCGGCGTTACAAATTATTTCCCCTCAAATCTTCTTCAGGTGATCACAAATTAGTTATCGTGGCTATGACTAATCCAGATAATCTTGAGGCTCAAGATGATCTCAATCGTGTTTTAAAGCCCAGAGAAATTAATCTCCAAAGAGTAGTGATTACCCGCGATGATTATGAAAAACTACTCGAGCGATATTTTCAAGCTGAATCATTTCTCAAAGAAGCCAACGAGCAGATTTTAAAAGAGCAAGAATTAGCCAAGCTAGCTGATCTAAGCGATGTATATCTCAATTTAGAATCTTCGCTTTCTGATGAATATCAAGAGCAAGATGTTGATGATGATCTTGCGGCAGAAGAAGCAGCTGATGCGCCGATTATCAATCTAGTTAATAAAATTCTAGCCAAAGCTCTACAGGAGCAGGCATCTGATATACACTTTGAACCTCAAGAGGATTATGTAAGGGTACGTCTTCGCAAAGATGGGGTACTAAATCAATCTGTTGACCCCTTGCCTAAAAAAATAGCCCAATCAGTGGTAGCCCGCTTTAAAATAATGGCTGATCTTGATATTGCCGAAAGACGAATACCCCAAGATGGAAAGATTCGCCGTATTTTTCAGGGGCGCAAAATAGATTTTAGGATCAGTACTTTACCCAGCCGATATGGGGAAAAGGTTGTTTTAAGGATTTTGGATAATTATGCGACCCAATTAGGACTAGACAAATTGATCACAGATCAGAAAATTCTAGAAGATGTGCGCTCAATTTCTTCAAGGCCCTTTGGTTTAATTCTGGTAACTGGTCCTACAGGCTCAGGAAAATCAACCACACTCTATTCGATGTTGGCTGAGCGCAATGATCAATCTGTCAATATTTGTACCGTAGAAGATCCCATTGAGTATTCCCTGCCAGGAATCACCCAAGTGCAGGTTATCCGAGAAAAAGGAATAGATTTTGCCTCAGTTTTGCGCTCATTTTTGCGACAAGATCCCGATATTATTCTAGTTGGAGAAACCAGAGATAGAGAAACAGCCAAAACAGCCCTAGAAGCTGCTTTGACTGGGCATTTGGTTTTAACCACCTTGCATACCAATGATGCAGCAGGAGCAATAGCCCGTTTAGAAGAAATGGGACTGGAAACCTTCCTAATTTCAGGCTCGCTTTTGGGTATACTTGCTCAAAGACTAGTCAGAAAAGTCTGTCTAGATTGTCGAATTCCCTATAACCCAAACAAGGAAGAATTGGCTCGTTATGGATTTTCCTTTGCAGGTGAAGAAGCAGATATCTTTTTCTATAAAGCCAATAGCTTAACAGGTGAACAGCTTCTAAATGCCAAAGCCCAAGCAACTCTTTGTCCGAGTTGTTCTGGTAGTGGTTATAAAGGACGAATTGGCGTCTATGAGTTGATGTTGATGACAGAAACGATAGAAAGGCTCATTAACCAACAAGCCAGCACAGATAAGATCAAAGAAGCTGCTGTAGAAGAAGGGATGGTCACTTTACTTAGCTATAGCTTGAATTTAGTAAAACAAGGTTATACAACTTTAGAAGAGGTAGAACGCGTAATCTTTACTGATGCTGCATTAGAATCCGAGCTAAAAGCCAGACGTAAAAACAGCCTGATCTGCCAAAATTGCCAAGGGGATCTCAGCCCAGAATGGTTGGATTGTCCTTATTGTCTGAGCACCAGATTAACAGATCACTTTAACAGCGAAACAATCAAAAATTAATAATCCCTATGGCTGAACTAGTAATTGAAGATTTAATGGAACAATTGATCCAAACAGGTGGCTCTGATATGCATATCCAGGCAGAAGCCCCTGTTTACTTTCGAATTGGCGGCAAACTTGCACCTGTAGACGATAAACCATTGACGGCGCAAGAGAGTCAAAGGCTCATTTTTAGTATGCTCAACAATAACCAACGCAAGGAACTAGAACAGACTTGGGAGTTGGATTGCTCTTATGGTGTCAAGGGTTTAGCCCGCTTTCGCGTAAATGTCTACAAAGAAAGAGGTTGTTACGCTGCCTGTATCAGAGCACTTTCCTATAAGGTACCCAATTTTGATCAACTTGGGCTACCAGAAATTATTAGAGAGATTACTAATCGTCCCAGAGGCTTGGTGTTGGTTACGGGACAGACCGGCTCGGGAAAGACTACTACTCTAGCAGCTATGCTGGATTTGATTAATCGTACTAGATCAGAGCATATCTTGACAATCGAAGATCCCATAGAATACGTTTTTCCCAATGTCAAAAGTCTATTCCACCAACGTCAAAAGGGAGAAGATACTAAAAGCTTTGCCAATGCTCTAAGATCAGCGCTGCGTGAGGATCCTGATATTATACTAGTAGGGGAAATGCGAGATCTTGAAACTATCTCTCTAGCGATCTCAGCTGCTGAAACCGGTCACCTTGTCTTTGCTACTTTGCATACTAATTCTGCTGCTGGCACTGTAGATCGAATTATTGATGTTTTTCCGCCAGAGCAACAGGCACAGACCAGGGCGATGCTTTCTAACTCTTTGTTGGCAGTCTTTAGTCAATGTTTGGCTAAAAAAAGAGCCCTCAAACCAGGAGAATTAGGACGAGCTTTGGTTCAAGAAATTATGGTTGTCACACCAGCTATTGCCAATCTCATCAGAGAAGGTAAGGCATCCCAGATGTATTCAGCTATCCAGACAGGAGCCAAGCTAGGCATGACAACAATGGAACAAAGTCTAGCCAATTTAGTAGTAAATGGAGTTATCTCGGTTGAGGAGTCTATAGCCAAAAGTACTCGTCCTGACGAGTTGCAGAGAATACTTCAAGGACTTGGCTTTGCCAATGCCAAAATTGGCCAACGCATCTAGAATTTAACCAGTATATTTTTGTAGATTCCTATGCCCAAATTTGTAGCCCAAGTTGTAGATAGCACCGGTAGAGTATCCAAGCAAAGCGTCGAAGCAGGTTCTATCCAGCAAGCTGCTGCTCTTTTTAGATCACAATTTCCCAGAGTTGGCAAAATTAAAAGATCGAGCATCAATCTTAATAATATTAATCTACTACCTTTTCTTGATCGTAATTTTGGTAATATTTCGATTAAGGATAAAGCACTTTTTTCTCGTCAATTTTCAGTGATGATCAATGCCGGAGTTACTATTGTCAGATGCCTGAATATATTACAAGAACAATGCACTAACAATAAACTTAAGCGTGTCCTGCGTGATGTAACTGCCGAAGTACAAGAAGGAAATAATCTGGCAGACTCAATGAAAAAACATCCTCAATGTTTTGATGAACTCTATGTATCTATGGTTGAAGCCGGCGAAAGTGGTGGGGTGCTAGATGAAGTACTTGAACGGCTATCTAATCTCTATGAGGACATGGCTAAATTGAGAAATCAGATAATATCAGCTCTAGCCTATCCATTAGTGGTTCTGATAATTGCTATTTTGGCTTTTTTTGGTATGACAATTTTTCTGGTTCCTACCTTTGCCAAGATCTTTGAGCAAATCCATGCCACTTTGCCACCACTGACCCAATTTATGGTCTTTTTAAGTGAAGTTTTACGTAGCTGGTTAATTATCATTCCCATTGCCATTATTTTAGCAATCCTTTTTTTACTAGTTTCTTATTACAAAACACCGATGGGAAGAAGACAAATTGACCTGTTTAAGTTAAAAATGCCCCTATTTGGGAATTTAAACCAGAAGAGCTCCATAGCTCTTTTTAGTAGGATTTTGGGCACACTTCTCAAATCGGGAGTACCGATTCTACAGTCACTAGATATTGTTTCTAAGACTCTTGGTAATCGAGTGATTGCAGATGCCGTGCAAAACGCTAAATCTGATATTCAACAAGGAGGAGAAATTTCACTAGCGCTTCAGAAAGCTAGGGTATTTCCGCCTATGTCTATACAGATGATCAACGTTGGAGAAGAGACTGGAGAACTAGATGCAATGCTGATGAAGATTGCCGACTTTTACGAAGATGAAGTTGCACAAGCTGTTAAGGCTTTAACTAGTTTGATTGAACCGCTTTTGATAGTCTTTGTTGCTACCATAGTCGGTACTATTTTACTGGCTATGTATATGCCACTGTTTTCTATCTATGACAAATTGGGTTAACTATCAATTTCCAATTTTTTTAAATCGATGGGTAAATAAGAGCTCAAATTGACTAAATTACTAATGGCATAGCCATCACGACTACTAAGTTGTTGGACAATGATCTGGCAATTAGCCTGCAATAGCTCCAGATTGGGAAAAGATTCAACAATATTAGTTACCAGGGGTTTGATAATTTTGTTAATCTGGCTACTACCACCAATTAGATTATAACTATTTAAAAAACTATAAGATTTTGATTCAAGGTCTAGGACAATTTGCTTTACCAATTCTTCGCTCATATATTGCATGACAATAGGTTGCTGGGTAAAGCCATCTTTTGTTCTTTCAATCAGTGAGCGCAATCTCAATGATTCTAAAATTTCCAGCAATGTAGAAACTGTAATATTAGGATAAATATCCATTTGTAATTTGCTAATAGGGACTGGTTCGTTATTGATGGCTAAACAATACATCACTTGTTGTTCGATTTGAGATAATTTTCCAATTTGGTTTTTCAAAAGCTGATGGATTCCACCCAATATAAATACCCTTTCTTCTATAAATGCTGCAACATTTCCACCAAATATTCTTTGAATTGAAGAAGCAACTATTGATAATGAAAGGGGATTACCTTGATAGAACTTTATAATAGTCGCTAAATTTTCTCTAGAGCTCTTAATACCCTTTATGCTTAAAAGTTGTCTAGAGGCCTTTTCTTCCAGACCTTGGAGCCTTATTTCTTTAATTGAACGAGACTCTCCCTGTAAAAAAGCAATCTCATTAGGAGTTACTCTACTGGTTATAATTACACAACTTTGATGTGAAGATTGGCCGATGTTTAATAGTATTTCTTCGTATTTTTGATACTTTTTTTTGTATTTACCGCTGCTTTCTTTAACCTGAAAAAGACTGTCGAAATTATCTAAAATAACTAGACAGCGAGCTGATGCTAAACAATTTTGTAATTCTAATATTTGTTCATTTTGGGTTCTAGGTATCTCTTTATTCTCATTAGATAAAAAGCCTATTAAATTTTTTAAAAATTCTCTAGGAAGATCGGGATCTTTAAGAGAGTGCCAAAACATATAGTCAAATTCTCTGCGAATTTCCTGAACTAGTTTTGCTACTAGGGTTGTTTTGCCAATTCCAGCCATTCCCATCACACCGATCAGACGAGCTCTTTCCTTAACAGACCATTGAATAAGAATATCCAATTCAGACTCACGTCCATAAAATATTTCAGTGCTTGTTATATTTCCCCAATTTTGTTGTGAGTTTTTCAACTTAGGGACTCTTTTACCGCGACTGTAGTATTCTAAGACAGTACGTAAATTTTTTTTATTGACCTTCTCTCCAGTTGCTTCAGATAATATGTGCCACAATTTAGAACCAATCTCTTTGATATAACCTAGGTCATAGTCAGTAGCTTGAGCAATTTCGCAATAGGATAGACCCTTCCAGCAGTATTCAAAGACTAATTTTTGTGCCTTTTTTAAATGTTTGGGGGCAATTAGGATCTCGACCAAAGTGAGAACTTCCGCGAAAGTCATTAAATAAATTTAAGAATATCATTTGTCCTAAAAGTAATTTTATACCCAATGCGTTAGTTTGTCAGTATACAAAAACAATTTTTTTAACTGAAACAATGATCCAAACTCCTCAACTCAATCATGATCATAATCACGAGCACCAAGACGAATTCAATCTAAAGCGCGAAGCATTTTTAGTAGCAGTTGTGCTTGCTTTATTTATTCTTGGCAGGCTTTTCCAGGAACAATTGAAACAGACGCCCTACTCACTTGGCCAATATCTTATCTATCTTCCTGCTTATCTCTTGGCTGGCTCAAATGTTCTTACTAGTGCTGGGGTCAATCTTTTAAAAGGTAGGATATTCGATGAAAATTTTCTGATGACCATTGCCACCATTGGAGCAATTGCCATAGGTAGATTACCCGAAGCTGTAGGAGTGATGTTATTTTTCCGAATTGGTGAGTTATTCCAGGAATCGGCAGTTGCTCGTTCGCGCCGTTCGATTTCCTCTCTGTTAGAAATTCGTCCAGATAGAGCCAATCTGAAAACCGAAGATGGTTTGATTGTTGTTTCTCCTGAATCGATTAAGCTAAGCCAAATAATTGTAGTCAAACCAGGTGAGAGGATTCCTCTAGATGGGCAGATTATAGATGGTCAATCACAAGTTGATACTTCGGCTTTGAGTGGAGAATCTATGCCACGCTTTGTAACTCCAGGGGAAAAAGTACTAGCAGGGATGATCAACCAAACAGGGCTATTAAATATTAAAGTAACTAATCTTTATGGTGATTCCTCGATTGCTCGCATTCTTGATTTAGTACAAAATGCTGGCGCTAAAAAAGCGCAGACTGAAAAGTTCATCACTAAATTTGCACGCCGTTATACTCCAATTGTAGTAATTATCTCAATATTGATTGCTCTGTTACCACCATTGTTGTTACCTGGAGCTAGTTATAGTCAATGGGCCTATAGGGCGTTAATTTTACTGGTAATTTCCTGTCCCTGCGGCCTGGTGATCAGCATACCTGTCGGTTATTTTGGGGGAGTAGGTGGAGCTGCCAGGCGAGGTATCCTAGTCAAGGGTTCAACCTTCTTGGATATCTTAGCTAATCTCAAAGCTGTAGTTTTTGATAAAACTGGCACTTTAACTCAAGGGGTATTTCAAGTTAGTCAAATAGTACCCTACAATGGCTTTAGTGAGCAATATATTCTAAAAGTAGCGGCCCTGGTTGAGTCCAATTCCAACCATCCGATTGCTAAATCACTGCTATTAGCCTACAACCGAGAGATTGATGAGAACTTGGTTAGCGATTATAAAGAAATTGCCGGCTGTGGGGTTCAAGCAACCTTAGAGGGCTCTGTTATTTTGGCAGGAAATGATCGCTTGCTTCACCGGGAAAATATTCTCCATGATACTTGTCAAGTAAAGGGAACGGTGGTTCACCTGGCAGTTGATAGCATTTATGCCGGCTACATTGTAATAGAAGATAAGCTAAAAGCAGATGCTATTAAAGCGATACGCGATCTTAAAAATCATGGTATCGAGCAGGTGATAATGTTAACTGGAGATTCGCAAGCAGTAGCCCAAAAAATTGCCGAAACTTTGGATTTGGATTCCTATCAAGCTGAACTGTTACCAGAAGAAAAATCCATAGCAGTAGAAACTTTACTAGGAAAGTTTGGCAAAAATGGAAAAGTTGCCTTTGTTGGAGATGGCATTAATGATGCTCCTGTATTAGCAAGAGCCGATGTTGGTATTGCTATGGGGGCTATGGGTTCAGATATAGCGATTGAAACTGCCGATGTTGTATTAATGAGTGATTCACCCTCAAAAGTATTAGAAGCAATCCAAATTGCCCAAAAAACTCGTAATATTGTTTGGCAAAATATCATTTTTGCCCTAGCTATTAAGGGTATTTTTATCATACTAGGTATATTTGGGTTAGCTAATATGTGGGAGGCTGTTTTTGCTGACGTGGGGGTTGCCTTGCTGGCTATTTTCAATGCAACTAGAGCGCTCTAAATATATTAATTACCATGAAATCAGTATCACAAAATCAAGATTATTACTCAATTTTTCAACAGATTCAAATGCAGCGAGTCAGTAATGGCCAAACAGAATTTATTTTGAGCGATTGCCAAAGCGCCAAAAAACTATTGGTGATCCTCTGGCCGCAACTGGGTGATTTTGATAGCCTTGAATATGCTTGGTGGTTAAAACGTGAATCTCAAAAACTACATGATGCAGGTATAGTAACCAGAGCAATAGGCATAGGTGATCTTGCTTCAGGTCAGAGATTTTGTGAATATACAGGATTTGCTGAAACTGATCTTTTTGTTGATCCTCAAGCTCAAATACATTCGTTACTCAATCTGTATCGAGGACTATCTCTAAAAATACCAAACCTCTCGCCAACTATAAATGCCTGGTTGAATCTAATGTTGATGTGCGCAGGAATTGGGAGTCCTGGAACTTTAGCTGAGGTATGGCGAGGTTATAGAGGAGATCGCCAAGCTCCACAGCTACTGGAAAATGACCAAATTATTCACATCAAACCACTACCTGCAATTCAAGGCTCTTTTTTTAATAGAGCTGGTGGTAGTGGTTTTCAAAGACCATTTGAGCTAGCCACTTTGCGCTTACGCAACATGAATGAAGTTCTGAGAAATTGGACTACCTATGTTCCAGATTCAACCTATTTAACCCAAAGAGGTGCGACTTTTCTCTTTAATAAACAGGGAAATTTACTTTACGAACACAAAGATCAGGCAATATTGGGATTTGCTGCTGATATGAGCTATCCATTATCTTTTTTATACAACTAGTACTTTTGCTTGAATTATTTTATATTTGCGCATCCTTAACAAAATAAATTTCTAGACATTGCTATCTTGCAAGGTAGCGGGTTGATTTTCTGTTAAACCTAGCTTTTGGGTAAAACTGTCAGAATAGTAGGCTTTTTCCCAGTTTTTAGCAGCTTTTATTTGCTCTAGGGTGAGGTTTTTGGGCTCTTCTCGCAAATTGGCTTCTTCTAAATCAGCTCCTAAAAAAATAGTACCAATTAGTTCGGCTTTGGCTAAGCTTGCTCCAATAAGTCGAGCTTGAGCAAGTCGAGCATTTTTTAGATTGGCACCTGATAGATTAGCCAGAGTTAAGTTAGTGTTAGTCAAATCAGCTTGCTGTAAGTTGGCTCCTGAAAGATCTGCTCCTGCAAAATCGGCATCTTTGAGGTTAGTGAGAGCTAATTTAGTCCCTATAAGTTTAGCTTCTTGGAAATTTGAACCTGAGATTTGGGCTTCACTGAGATCTGCATCTTTTAAGATTGCATCTGAGAGATTGGCTCCGGTGAGTTTTGCCTTTTGGAGATTAGCACCTGATAAATTGGCGCCTGAGAGATTTGCTCTTTGGAGATTGGCTTTTACTAGTGATATACCAGAAAGGTCGGCGCCCTCTAAAAGAACTATAGTTCTCTCTACGGGTAAAGAAATTAAATTAGCCTCGTATAAAAACTTGATTAATAATACTTTTCTATTAATATCTAACTCTCTTAGGGTTGATAGTGTTCGCGCTCTAGCTATTGTGCGAGCTTGATTGACGTCATCTTTGAGATTTTTATTAGTCAAAAGTCCGGACATTTGTTCTAGATATTGAGTCAAAGAATCCTGTTGATAGCGCTCAATTGCAATTGCCTGTTGTTGTTTATTATTTTGCGCTGCAAGATAGTTAGTGCCTAAAAATAGTAAAAAGGGAATAGAAATTCCTGTTAAAAACCTACCTATATTAATAGCAAGCTCGAGGTAATCCCACCCATTTTTTTCATGGACTCCGCTCCATCGCCAAAACTCTTGCCAATTGATCTGCATTTTCAACCATTGCCTGCTACTCCAGGATTGTAGGATAACTTCTGCCTCATACCAATCCTGCTCAGGGCTGCCATTTAATCCTTGAGATTCTCTATTGCGCCATATTTGTTCTGCCTTGAGTCTGACTAGTTCTTGAGAAATGGTGTTTTTTTGAAACATTTTTGATTTTTAAGATCCACCTAGTAAACAATTATTATATATTTTTAAGAGAGTAAGCAAATTATGAACTTTTAACGTACGATAGTAGCAATAAACCAAACTGCCGTATGTATTATGTTTGAGATAGTCCTTATTTCGCAACTCCTTGCTCAAAACAACAATTCATTTGTATTTTCTCAGCAACAGAAATATCAGATTGAAAAATTAACCGATAGTGAAAAAAGTAATTCGCAGAAATACCCTTACAATACTCGTAAACAAGAAATAGACAATATTCTCGGAACTCCAGGAAAATTAATTGATTCAACTAATGGAATTTCTAGATGGAAATATATAGATAGAACTGGAAAAGAGGTTGAATGTATCTACGGATCAAACGAAAGACTTTTACAATGGGCAACATCAGGTTTTTGACTCTTCAAAATAGCAGATAGAGTATAATCTTGTTAAATTGATTGAGATATTAATAAATATTATGAGATTTTATTCTCTTTTTTCAAGTTCTTTGTTAGCAATTCTTTTATCTTCACCAGCTACTGGTGTTTTTGCTCAAATTCCTCCAGCAGAAATTCAAGAAGATAACTGGAGTTTTCAAATTCAGCCCTATGGTACTCTTCCTGTAACTACCTACGGCAATGTAGGTATTGGTAATCGCTCTGTCGAATATCAGCAAAGTCTTGGAGATTTACTTCAGGTACTGAGAATGACTGCTAGCGCTCGGATTGAGGTCTGGTATCGTGATTTTGGCTTTATCACTGATGCCTATTATGTGAGCTTAAATGGCAGTGGAATCAAAAATTCAGGGCCAATTCTCAATGCTAGCTTTCAATCAGATTTGACATTTGACCAGGGTATATATGATTTTGCCTTGAGTTATCATATTGGACCAAAACAGGGCTGGACAAGTGAAAATTTTCCAATTTTCTCTTTTGAGCCAATTGTCGGAGTTAGACTCAATGCAATTACTACAACTATCAACAGTACTTTGAATATAGGCGCTGTTGATTTTACTTTTCAAAAAAGTGTATCACAGGGACGCACTTGGTTTGAACCTATGATTGGAGGCAAAGTAGCCCTCCAGATATCTCAGCCAATTATTTTTTGGGCCAGAGGAGATGTTTCCGGTTTTGGTCTCGCCGGAGATGAAGATCTCAGTTGGAATGCTTTAGCTGGGGTTGATTGGTGGGCTAACCAAAACATCTCTTTTACATTAGGCTACCATTTTTACCAAATTACCTATGGCAATAACAATATGACCTTTAATGAGAGTTTAAATGGTCCATATATAGCAGCAACTTTTAAATTTTGAACTAGAGCAACCCTTCTAAGCTGGCTCCTACAACTCTATAATCTCTATCTTGACGTAGCTCTAGCAAGGTGTCTTTGGCCAATTGTTTATTTTCAAAACAGGGCAAAACTCTAGCTACTTGTGCTCTAATGAGTGGATCTTCACAAGTGGCTTGAGTTATAAGAAGATCTAGGGCAACTTCTTGTTGATTACTCTGATGGAGCTGCCCTAATGCTCCTATAGCAGCTAGTTTGACTTCTCGATCACTATCATCAATACCAATTTGGCAAAGTTTGTAAAGAACCTCAGGGAATTTCTGAGCATCTATAGCTGCGATAATACTATGCCTGACCAACCAATTAGAATCGCGAGCAAATAAATCCAATAGATGGGGGAGGGCATCTTCGCCATATCTGGCAAGAGAATCAGCAGCTTCAGCTCTTACATTGGTATCTGGCTCAAAATTCACAATCTCTAATAACAGATCAAAACCCTCTTGGCTCTGTTTTCTTCCTAGTCCCATCACAGCAAAGGTGCGCACAATAAATTCTTTATCGCTTACTAGTCTTTTTAGTAAAGGAACCACTACTTCAGCGGGATAATTCCTCAGCTCGGTAATTCCCCTCATACGTTTTTGAGGATCTGGGCTCTCTAGGCAGTCTTGTATGTTAGGTAGTTCCATATTAAATTTTAATATTCATCTTTATATTATTACATTTTTTTAAGACTAGGGGACAAACAGAGATAAATATGCTTCTACACTCTCGTTGAGGGCTCGAACTAGAAAAAACTTAAACTTTTTTTAAGCTTATAAGTGTTTTTACTTGGTCAAGATTAGTCCGTTAGAGTTAGAATTGTTAATATAAGTTTACAAAACTCTCAGAAAGATGACATTACTTGTTTTATGTGTTTTTGCTGTAGCCTTGGTGGTACTAGGCAACTCTAGAGTTGAGCCTGAAGAAGTTCTCATCCCAGTTAGAATCAAAGAAACCAAGAAGTAATCTCCTTGGCTTCCTTGCCCATTATTTACTGTGATAAATTTCTGCAACATCGCACTGGTGCTTTTCATCCTGAAAGCCCGCAAAGGCTCAGTGCGATAGTTGGCGCTTTGCGTAATGTATCTTGGTCCAATCAGTTGAACTGGTTAGAGCCCAAAGCTAGAAATACCCTAGAGTATGTTCAATCAGTACATCTAGATCCATATATTAATCATCTGCAAGCTATAGCGCAAAGGGGAGGAGGCGCCCTCGATGAAGATACCATCATCTCGAGCGAAAGTTTTGATGTAGCTGTCTTAGCAGTTGATGCTTGGTTAGATGGTATTGACCAAGTGCTGCAATTTTCAAAACCCGCCTTTGTTTTATCACGTCCTCCAGGACACCATGCCAGAGCTGATCAAGGTATGGGCTTTTGCTTATTTAGTAATGCCGCTATTGCCGCTACTTACGCACTCAAGCAACCCAATATCAAAAAAGTAGCTATTTTGGATTGGGATGTACACCATGGCAACGGAACCGAAGAAATAATAGAAGATAACCCACAGATTGTTTACTGTTCGCTTCATCAATATCCAGCTTATCCCTATACAGGCAAAGCCAGTGATCGAGGTAGTTATAACAATGTGCTCAATATACCTCTTGCTCCTGGAAGTACTCTCAAGCAATATAAAGAAGCATTTGACCAGCAGATAATGCCCTTTATGAGTGAATTTTCGCCTGATTTACTGATTGTCAGCGCCGGTTATGATGCCAATTACAGCGATCCTTTAGCCCAGATATCTCTTTATCCTCAAGATTATGGAGTTTTGACTAATTACTGTTTGCAAATTACCCAAAAAATTCTTTTTGGGTTAGAAGGTGGCTATGACCTAGATGCTCTGGCTCAATCAGTTCTCTTTACAGTTAAAGAGTGTCTGGCGGAAGTTCAAGAGCGATAGGGCCAAGAAAACCCTGACGAAAGTCGTTAAGGATAGCTAGAGCGCATCTTTCTTTATCATCTTGATAGCGGTGCTGTGCTAGTTTTTCTAGATAATCTTCAGCGCTGTCGGCTGAGGCTTCTAATCTGTAGCGAATTGCCAAATTTTCAGTTTGTTCTAATTCCTGCAGAAGTTTAATAAAAGCAGTTGCTATTAGTTGATTATCGTAGGATGCTTCACCAATATCTTCACAGATTGCCAGCTTGACTGCCGCGTTTTGATCTTCCAAACGAGAGGGAATCACACCGGGAGCATCCAGTAATTCAATAGTTGGGGAAATTCTTACCCATTGCAACTGCCTGGTAACTCCTACTCTTCTAGCACTAGCTGCAACCTTGCGACCAAGTAGACGATTGATTAAAGCCGACTTGCCAACATTGGGAAAGCCCAAAACTACTGCTCGTACAGGACGAGGAAGCATTCCTTTGTCTTGCCTTTTAGAATTGATTGCCTCACCTAGAGTGGCGCAGGCTCTTAATATAGGTTTGATTCCTTCGCCTTGTTTAGCATTGGTAAAATGAAAGCTCTCATCAGTTCTGCCAAGCCAACGACTCCAGCTATCTTTAATTACTTCAGGAATTAGATCTACTCTATTGAGTATGAGCAATCTGGGTTTACTGCCAATCCAGCTAGTTAGCAAAGGATGGTGCGAAGCAAGGGGGATACGCGAATCTCTAACCTCTAGGATGAGATCTACTTTTTTGAGTTGTTCTTTGAGATTGCGTTCAGCCTTGGCTATATGTCCAGGGTACCATTGTATGCTTGCCATCTACCAACCGCTAAGTGCGTAAAAAGAAGTTGAATCTGCAGAAGATTGAGAATCTGCTTGCGGGTCAATTCTAGATTCAACACAGAAAGTAGCGGTGCTAAAACCACCAAATCTCTGAACTGTGCTGGTTCTCATTCTGGTATTGGGGTTGACAAACCAAAATCTTTCAAAGATGCTCATAGTTTCATATTCGGTTACCAGAACCAGCGCATTTTCACCATCAATATAGTAATTTCCCGCAACCGGTACTATCTCAGCATAGCCTCTTTCTCTCAAAAGGGTTCCTTTTTGAGGATTACCGGGCTCTGGAACTAAGACAAATACAGTTGAGCCTTGGTGGTTTTCATCCTGTTTATCCCAAGACATAGAACCATCCCAACTGACATGGGCCCCGCCAATAGCACCACTAGGATCTTCGTTGTGAAGGGCGCATATTTCTGGAACCATCGGATGATCTACTGGCAAAGTTTCTACCTGAATCTGGGATTGGCCAGTCTCAGAACGACGAAAAGGCAAATGATGTGTAGTTCTTTGTGATTTCCACTGGCCTGAGCTGCGGCGAAAAAATTCCATTGCGTCCATATTTAAATCTATTATTTTTTTTAATTGTTTATTTAATTTTAATTCATTATTATATAGAGCTTCACTCACAAAATATGAGATAGCAAAATACAAAATTACTATGATTGAATATCATTCAGTTGAAGGATTAGGTTTGATGGCCGGTACATTGACTACTTTTTCTTTCCTGCCCCAAGTCCTGCGCGTATGGCAAACTCGTTCCGCTAGGGATCTTTCCTTTCCTTGGATCATTATCTTTACCAATGGCGTATTTCTCTGGTTACTCTATGGTTTGGCCAAAAATTCTCCCTCAGTAATTATTGCCAATGCTGTCACTCTAGCTTTGCTTTTAGTTATACTATATTTTAAACTCAAATATGGCTAATCTCAAAAGCCCAATCTAGCTGAAAGTGAAGGGACAATTGGAAACAATACCAATAAAGCGCCAACAAAGACTAAAAGTCCAAGAGCAGCTCTAGTGTCATTAATTTCGCTGATTTCGTTGAGGCTAGGCTTTTCTAGTTCTCTCTGGAGAAATAGAATCACTAGTTCCCAATAAAGAGCAAGTGAGTTGTCAGGATTACCCAAAGCTACTAAACCTAAGATAATAATTGTGGCCAATGTCAGTCTGCGAGCAATCTTACGCCCGTATATAGCTAGAGCAATTCTTCCTCCATCTAGTTGGCCAGCCGGAAGAAGGTTAACGGCAGTAATCATCAAACCCAACCAACCTAAAGCTACCAAGGGACTAATATTGACCATTGATTCTGCTAGAGCATCACCTAAGGTCAAACGAGCTAGAATGCCCACCAGAATAGAACTATGAAAAATAGTACTAGGGACTTGTAATATACCATTAGAAGAATTAAAAAGCCCAGCGACTAACACCAACAGGGAGACTAGAGCGCCAAGGGCTGGACCTGCAAAAGCAATATCAAAAAGCGCCTGACGATTGGGTAAAAGTGATTCAAAACGATTGATAGCCCCAAAAGAGCCTACTTGCCAACTTGGTAAAAAGAAAGGAATGCTCAATTTAACTTGATAGCGTTTGGCTACTATATGGTGAGCAATTTCATGTACTGCTAAAATCAACAATAGTCCTAGAGCTAGTGGAAGAGATTCTAAAAAACGGTTACTTTGTTTAAATAGATCAAAACCCAGCATTAACGAAATTGCTTCAAAACTGGTAAAAACCGTAGCAACAAAGAGCACTAAGGCTAAATTTTTTTGAGACAAAGTAGTGATAGCGGGATCTTGACTGCTAGGTAAAACTATTACCACTGGTTTATCTTCTGGACTTTCTACTAAAAAAAGGCGGTACTTATCACTACATATATTCTTGAGTTTGGCTGAAAGTTTAGCGTGGGTCTGTTGCGGTTCTCCTCTTAGATTGCCCTTAAAAATCACTCCCTCTTGATATGAAACTGTTTCAGTAGCAAAAAAAGTATCTATACCAAAAATAGACTTTATTTGGGTGAGATCTTCAGACAAAATAGGAGAAAGTTGGTTCATGGGTTATTTCTATTTTTCATGTGAATGGAGAGCAGATCTGAGTTTTCCTTGATTTTGATCAAGAAGTTGTTGTGCTTGTTGAGCGCCCAATCCAGTCCAAAACATCAAAAGAGATAGTTTAACTTTTCTACCACTGCTCTCTAGTAAATGTTCGGCTTCATGATGAGCTATACCTGTAAGATCTTTTAAGATTCGCAATGCCCTATCTTTGAGCTTGCTATTAGTAACAGAAACATCAACCATACGGTTACCATGCACCTTACCCAGACGAACCATTACTCCTGTAGAGAGAATATTAAGAGCCATCTTAGTGGCAGTACCAGCTTTGAGACGGGTAGAACCGGCGACAATTTCTGGACCAGTGAGCAGACGAATATCTAGATCGGCTTCAATTTTTATCTGCTCTTTGGGCACACAGGCAATCGCTATAGTTTTAGCTCCAAGAGCTCTTGCTTGAGCTAGGGCGCCATGGACATAGGGCGTAGTACCACCTGCCATGATACCCACTAGTACGTCTTTTTCATTAACTCCCCTGAGCTTGACAATCTGCTCTCCTTCGGTTGCACTATCTTCTAACCCCTCTGAGCTTCTAACTAAAGCAGACTCTCCACCGGCAATGATTGCCTGCACCAGCTCTGGTGGCGTACAGAAAGTAGGTGGACATTCTGCGGCATCTAGCACACCCAATCTTCCACTGGTGCCAGCTCCTACATAAAATAACCTTCCACCATGAGAAAGGGCAGTAGTAATTATTTCGATGGCTTTGGCCAATTCAACTTTGGCTTGTTCAATGGCCTTGATTGTATATAAATCCTCTTGGTTAAATAGCTCTACCAATTCTAGAGGTGTGAGCTGATCCAAATTTTGACTATTGGGATTATTTAGTTCAGTTAAAAGGTGACCCCTTGTTTGGTCCATAATCTAAAGCAGTCCTTCTAATTTGCGGCGTATACTTTCTAGATCATCTTGATCATCGTCATTTTGATCTTCTTGCTCGAGTTCATCCTGCTGCCAGTCGGTTTGTTGGAGGTTTTTATCTGGTGGAAGAGTCAGACCCTCGGTTTTGACAATTTGCCAGGCATAACCAGCCACATCACAAGCATCTATAGCATCTTCAACCAAGATTGCCTCTACAGTAGGAGTTGGAAAATCCTGAGCCTCAAGCAGCAAACAATAGCGTGTAGCATCATCTTGAGCTTCAAATAACAAAACGATGTCATAGCGGTTAATCTTGAGGCTATGGACACCCTCGGTTTCTTTGCCAGATTCAAATAGCAAAATGTAGACCTCTTGTAGGTTTTGGGTTTGGTATTTCTGTGATGACCATTCCACTAATTCGAGCCATTCTAATGGAACGTTTAACTGTGTTCCTCTGGCAACCAGTTTAAAGCTGTAGCTTGTAGCTCTAGCATAGTTGATCAGATCTTTTAATTCGAGAGAAATAATTCTAGATGACTCTTCGACATTTGAACTGTAGCCGAAGGCATCTTCCTCGGATTCAAAAATGGGCACTATTCTATATTGCCCCAGAGCAATACTGAGGATCTTTTCTTCTTCAAAAAGCAAAAGATATAGTCTTTTCATGGTCATAGCTTGAGGATGAATGTTGTCAGTATAGCGAAGATTTCTCTCCTTTTTCCCCCTTGGTTTCTATAACCCAGGGCATGATCACTATGCCTAATAGGGGAATAAAGCCAATGATAAATAATACTTCAAAGGCTCCCTGTAAGGCATTGACTTTGCTAGAGGCAATCTGACCAACTAAAAATGGGCCAATTGCCGTGATGATTCTCCCTGCGTTGTAACAAAAACCTGAACCAGTAGCCCTCAACCTGGTGGGAAACAGCTCTGGTAGATAAAAAGTAAAGCTCCCAAAGATACCAAAGACCGTCAGCCCAATGGCAAAATATAACCAACACCATACATTTAAGGTGCCACTGTGCGCTCCGCCAAAAGTAAAAGTAACAGCTAAGCTAGAGAGCACAAAATAAATAGCAAACATCCACTTGCGCCCTAAAATTTTAGCCGCCGGGATAGTCAGCAAAGTACCGATTAAGCCCCCAAAATTAAAACTATTAGTGATAGATGTTTTCCACTCTTCTATGACAATTTGCACCTGATTTGCTGGTATAGCTTGGGCTTTGACAGCAACTTGAGCAAGGCCACTAGCTACTACTGGAATAAAACTATTACAGCTCCACCAAGTCAATAGGGCGATCACCGCAACAGATAAACCGCTAATGGTTGCTTTTCTGATTCCTGGGGCGAAAATTTCCCCGATAGATGGAGGCTTTTGCCCCTTTTGAGATTCCCAAGCTTCAGGCTCTTTGACAAAAAAACGAATAGAAATAGCAACTGCCGCAGGAATCAACCCAGCTAAAAAGACATAGCGCCATGAAACTTCAGGACTAGCAGAAAACAAAACTCTAGAAACTAAATAATTGACAGAGCTTGCCAGAAACAACCCCATCGAGGCAGAGGTATAGAGCAGAGCTCCAGCTTCTACTCTATATTTTGGGGGCATTACTTCTGCCACCATAGAGGCCCCGGCTGCCCATTCTCCCCCAATACCCAAACTGGCTATCAATCTAAATAACATTAAAGTTTGAATATTAGGAGCAAAAGCGCAGCTAGCAGTTCCAATGGCATAGAGCAACATGGTTATTAGTAAAGTTTTGGTTCGACCAATGCGATCGGCAATATAACCAAAAAAGATCCCACCAAAAGCCCAACCTAGAAGCAAAATCGAGGTAATCAGACCAGTCCAATATAAAGTAGCAGTCTTAGCCTCACTAGAGCCAATAGTCAAACCTAAAAGAGTTGGTACGCAGTTGGGAGCCACGTAGTTAAACAAAAGACCATCAAATATATCAAAACCCCAGCCTAGCCAAGCTGCAAAAAGCACCATCCATTGATAACGTGTTAATTTCATTGCACAAAAAAATTATTTTTAATAGAAGGTCATTCTAACCTGATATAAATTATTTTTAATAGAAGGTCATTCTAACCTGATATATAGGAGGCTAATGAGCACTTTAACGATTTTTAAAGTTGTAATTTAAATAGCTTGATTTATAAATCTATCTATGTTAAATTAGAGCCATTAATCGTGGAAAAACGACCTTTCTCAATTAACAGGTATAAATTATGAAATTGAACAAACTAGCTTCTGCCTCAGCTTTAGTTGCCAGCGCAGTGCTTTTACAGTCTGCTGCAGCTCATGCCTTGACCTATTCCTTTAACCCAGACCCAATTGTACTTCCACCTGGTTCAATTAATGTTACAGGTACTTTTGACTTTGATGGAACTGCCTATACCAACATCAACATCACAGCAAGTGGTTTAGTAGGAGGTCAAACCGCCCCTGCCGGTGTTACTTCTGTAACCTTTACGGCCCTTAATGGATCAGTTCTTTCTGGTTCTACTTTTCTTTCACTTAAATATAGCTATCCTGACAATGCCACTACGCCAACCCTGAATGCCTTCAATGCTCTTGAGCTCAACTTTGGTAGCGCTTTAACCGGTGCTGGCGGAGATACCGCAAGTATTCTTGGTATAGGAGATCCTAAAGTTTCCAGTTTAAAGTACAACAATGATGGTACAGCTACTACTTTCTCTAAAGGATTCCCAAAGGGTAGTACTGTCAGCACCCCAGTGCCTTTTGAGTTCTCTCCTGAGCAAGGCGTCCTTTTGGGAGTACCTTTATTCTTAGGCTTGAGACAAATCAAAAAGAGATCTGCTGCCAAAAAACAAGCAAATATCTAACCCAAACAACTTATAATACTAAAGACTCAGAGAAATTTGAGTCTTTTTTTTTGATCTTAAATATTTTTAGAAATCATGGAAATCGAAAAGCCCCAAATAAATAACCCTTCAGTATATGAAGCTAACAAGAGTACTGAGCAAAGATCACTGACTTTGTTAAGGACAATTGGCTATTTTGTATTTATATTTTGCCTATTGGTAAAAACGCCATTAAATATATACTGGGAACTTTTCTAGGCGGCGTCTGTATGTTCATGATCTTCAGGGTCTAGGGTAGCCTACAAAACATATAAAAATCAATAATTTTTTTGTCTTTACATAGCATATTATGTCTCTTTTTTGCATGCATTTACCCTAGATTCATCACAATAATTTGTTAGTGTATTTCCATTAACTCTTGCTAGGAACATTTATCTATGAAATTCAACAAAATTGCTGCCTCTGCACTTTTAGCTGCGAGCGCATCTCTTCTACATTCCGGGTCAGCTAGTGCAATTTTTACCCCATATACATTGGGAACCCAATTAGCTCTAAACGATACTACTTGGACAAATGGGGTAACAATCACTAATGGTGCTGATGTTCTGACTTATCAGTTGCAAAGTTACACCGGTCTGAACGCTAACGACGTGGTTGATATAAGCACCTCCGGAGGCTTCTATAACCTCAACATTGATCATGGCCCAAATAATAGCATAACAACAACTTCTCCCGGTACTGGTACCTCCACCTGGAGCATTACTGCTAACAAGCAATTTGATAAAGCAAAAATAAGTGCGCTCTACAATTTTGATCCCAGCGCTCCTAATACAATAATGAATTCGACTTATACTCCCGGGGGGATCAATGTAAACCTCTTATCTAACAATGCTAATATCGCGCCTGTTCTTTTTGCCGCTGGAGTAACGTCCACAACTCTTGTTTCAGCTGTCAGTGATCCTGGTACTTTTGTAAAACAGATTAACAATGGCGTCTCATTAGCAGTACCCTTTGAATTCTCTCCTGAGCAAGGCGTCCTTTTGGGAGTACCTTTATTCTTGGGCTTGAGACAAATCAAAAAGAGATCTGCTGCCAAAAAACAGGCAAATATCTAACCCAAACAACTTATAATACTAAAGACTCAGAGAAATTTGAGTCTTTTTTTTGATCTTAAATATTTTTAGAAATCATGGAAATCGAAAAGCCCCGAATAAATAACCGTTCAGTATATGAAGCTAACAAGAGTACTGAGCAAAGATCACTGACTTTGTTAAGGACAATTGGCTATTTTGTATTTATATTTTGCCTATTGGATTATCTGGCAATTTTAATACCAGCTTACATATTCAACCCAGACTGGGAATTTAATACAGTTGGCCGTCTCGTTGAGCAAATATGGTCTCCACTACTTGCTTATTTTCTAGTGTTCTTTTACATAGACAAAAACGAGATTAGGCTCAAGCAGGCTAGATGGTTGAACTTTTTCTCCTGGGTTGCCTTGGCACTGTCTATACTCTACTTTGCCATGTTTCCATTGATACTTTCAGATGCCTTGAAGATCAATAATCGTTTGAGAGCGCAAAATACAGTCCAGATTGCCAAATTTGATACAGGTTTAGAGCGGGTCAAGCAATTAGTAACTCAAGCAACCTCTAGTCAGCAACTTTTAGCCATATCGCAGGCGACCAAACTTGGAGCAGAAGATATAATACGCAGTGGAAGAGCATTTCCCCAGATTAAAACTGAAGTAACCGAAAAGCTGGTCAACGATGCCTTGAAATATCGTAAATTTGCCGCTGGTGAGAACAAAACCCGCATGATGGAATTTTATAAAAACGCCATTAAATATATACTGGGAACTTTTCTAGGCGGCGTCTGTATGTTCATGATCTGGAGATTGACCAGATGGTCAAGGATGATCTATAAGCAATTGAGAGAAGAGTAGATATTTGTGAATGATAATTTGCTCAAAATAGGTGAAATTGTTGCAGCCCAAGGAATCAAAGGAGAAGTTAAAGTCTATCCAGATTCTGATTTTCCTGAGAGATTTACTAAAAAAGGGCTGCGCTATCTTCGTGCTAAAGATGGTCAAGATATTAGAGAAATTGAACTTTTGCAAGGCCGCATAGTGCCTGGCAAAAACCTCTATATCCTCACTTTTTCTGGAATCAATGATAGAAATGCAGCAGAAGATTTGCGTGGCTATGAGGTTTTGGTAGATTCAGCCGATCTTCCTCAATTAGCCCAAGATGAATATCACGTATCCCAACTATTAGATCTTGAGGTTTACAATCAACAAGATGGCAATAGTTTAGGTAAAGTAGTAGATATTATTTTTGCAGGACAAGATATTTTAGAAGTAAAACCAATTCAAGGAGCAAATTATCTGATTCCCTTTGTCAAAGAGATTGTCCCAGTAGTAGATCTGGTTAACAAAAAAATAGAAATAAATCCACCCAAAGGATTACTAGAGATTACCAAAAATAACTATTCCCAATGATGTAAACCCCCAGGGCAATATAGAGATAGGGGACTATTCGATTGACATAGCGCTCAATTAAATAGGCAACTTTAGGCACTCTAGTCAAGTAATAGGCCAAAACGCAAAATAAACCAACTAAAAAATAAAAGATGGCTATGACCACCAATAGTTCATTTAGTTTCAAGCTAGCAAATAACGGTATATAGGTTGCAACATTGTCGCCACCATTGCCAATCTGAACAAACATCACTTCTAGAATATAGGGATTGAAATAGCGAAAAATTCCCCTTCTAAAAAAAGGTGAAACCGCTTTAGTATTGAGCTCTTCATCAATATCGACATTAGATTCTACAAGTCCTTTTAACCCCAAAAATAAAGGCATTAACCCCAATAAACCAATCCAGGATTTAGAAATTAAATAACCGCCCAAAAAACCAGGCAGACTCAGTAAAATCAAGATAGAAAAACCGAGATACTCACCTAGAACAATATGCTTAGGTCTAAACTCGTTATTGATCCTGCAATAAAAAAACAGTAGAACAACCAAACAATCCATATTGGTGGCCAAAAAAGCCGCAATAGAAACGAGAACTAATCTAGGATCCACACTCATAACAGTGAAATTAAATTGGCAATTTGATACAGCAGACTACATTTTAGGACAGCATGAGGTTCATCTATGGCAAGCTAGTTTAAATTGTTCTCAAAATATCTTGGATTTTCTCACTCGATTGCTTTCAGCCGATGAACTAGAAAGAGCTGGAAAATTTTTACAAACCAAACATGCTGAGCAATTTATTATCGCCAGAGGAATGTTGAGGCTTATTTTGGGACGCTATTTACAATCTAGACCAGAAGAGATCCTCTTTAGCTACAGTGAGACAGGAAAACCAAAACTAGCACAAATAGCAACAACTAAACTCAATTTTAACCTGTCCCATTCCCAAGGATATGTGCTCTATGCCCTTGGTCAATATAGTGAATTGGGAATAGATCTAGAATATGCCAAAGATATGGGCAATATTAAAGAAATTGCCAGGCGTTTTTTTAATAGCCAAGACTGTGAATATCTAGAAACATACTCCAATGAGCAAGAGTTGTTTTTTAAACTTTGGACCGCTAAAGAGGCTTATCTCAAAGCCACCGGTCAAGGGATAGCAGGAGGGTTAGACAAGGTCAAATTGACAATAGAGCAAGATCGCTTCTTCTTGGAAAGGCCTTGGAGTATCTATAGTTTCTCACCTCAAACTAGATACTACGGAGCACTTGCTTGTAAGGGGAAGTTAGAAAAAATTCTGGGTTTTTCTATTGATCTGGATCAATTTTGTCAGGAACTGGATCATAGCCACCACTATGCCAAGGATGACAAGAGAGAATCCTCTTAATAGATAGGTAAGTTCCCCATAGGGCACCATGTTTTTCTAATGCCTCTATACTATATTGAGAACAAGTTGGTTGAAAACGACAAGATGGTAAAAACAAAGGAGATATCCAACGCCGATAACCCTTAACTAGATTAATTAGAACAAATTTCATGAGAGCATAGACATAATTGAAAAAAATGGGAAATTTATGCAGATATTATCTTTTTCTTCTACCTTGGTCTGGGTGATTCTTTACCTGGCTATTGTTATTTTAGCGGCTGAGATAATACATAGAAGAGAAGGAAAAGATACTGAAGCTCCTCGCAAAATCGTTCATATAGGGGTGGGCAATGTGATCTTGATTGCCTGGTGGTTAAAAATTCCTTTTTCAATTATTCTGCAAGCTTCAATTGCCTCTTCCCTAGTTTGTTTAATCTCTTATTTTATTCCGATAATCTATAGTCTCAGTGGGGTAGGCCGTAAAAGCTTGGGATCTTTTTTTTACTCTCTGAGCATAGGAGTATTGTCTTGGATTTTCTGGAGAGATTATCCCTACTTTGCAGTTTTGGGTGTGCTGATAATGACTTGGGGTGATGGACTAGCTGCCATTATTGGCAAAAGATTCGGCAAGCATAAATTTAAAGCCCTTGGTATGAATAAAAGCCTTGAAGGTTCTTTGACTATGCTGCTGGTAAGTTTTGGGATTACTCTTATGATTCTGGCTTTGGTATTTGGTAGCTCTTGGCAAATTTGGTTAATTTCTTTAGTAGTAGGTGTTTTTAGCAGTGCATTAGAATTGATTTCTCAAGTGGGAATAGACAATTTGTTGGTCCCTTTAGGTAGTGCTTATCTTGCTTATTTTCTTTGCACTAATTTTATCTAGTTCTGTTATAACTTCGGACTAAACTGTTTTAATATTATTTATGATTACCAAGAGATAATATTTCGAGGCCTACAGTGAAACGAGCTCTTCTTTCTCTACTTGTTACTAGTACTTTTTTCTCTTTACCTGCATTTTCCAGTAACAGCGCAGGAAACATAGCTCCCAAAACCAAAGAGCCAGAACAGGTTTTAGTTGCTAAATCTAAAAAGGCTACTACTGCTACTAAACCTAAAAAAGCTACTAAAGCTAAAGCCAAACCGAAAAAAGCTACTAAAGCTAAAGCTACTAAGCCTAAAGCTACTAAAGCTAAAGCCAAACCGAAAAAAGCTACTAAAGCTAAAGCTACTAAGCCTAAAGCTACTAAGCCTAAAGCTACAAAACCTAAGGCTACAAAACCTAAGGCTACAAAACCTAAGGCTACTCAACCTAAAGCTACTAAACCTAAAGCTACTCAACCTAAACCTAGGACCGTTCCAAGACAATCAACTCCCAAACCCAACATCAACAGATATAAACCAGAGCCAACCTATCGTAAAGCTAATCCAGCTCCTGTAACTCATCAGCTTCCCAAACCAGAAAAAAGTATAGTCCCCTCTCCTTCAAGCTATAATCAAACCCCCAAACCAGAAAAAAGCATTCTACCTTCTCCAACTCCATCCTACGGAAATCCCGTAAACCGCCAGGGAATTACACCCAACCCTGTTAGAAGTTCTGTTCCGCTCATTAATTCATCTCCTGAGCTACCGTCTACTCCTACTATTCCCAAAACCAACATAGATAACCCAGTTAAATCACCTCTTCAAAATTAGTTAATCCTATGCAGGGTGGCTCATTGCTTGCCAAGCTCTTGGGAGCGGTGGTAGGAAGCTAAAACAGCTTCAATTACCGTTGCTCTAAAGCCTCCATTTTCTAGAGCTCTGACTCCTGCAATAGTAGTACCACCTGGACTGGTCACTTGATCTTTGAGGATAGCTGGGTGGATTTTATTATTTTGCAACAGTTGGGCAGTTCCCAAAACAGTTTGAATAGCCAATTGCATAGCGATAGGACGTGGCAAGCCTGAAGCTACTCCACCATCAGCTAAAGCTTCAACCATAATTGCCACATAGGCAGGGCCTGAACCAGATAGGCCAGTCACCGCATCAATTGAGCTCTCTGGTAACTCAACTACTTGACCAATAGCTGCAAAAATTCTTTGGACTAGCTCGATTTGCTCAGATTCTACACCTGTTGCTGGAGAAATAGCAGTCATAGCAGCGCCAACTGTAGCAGGCGTATTGGGCATAGCTCTGACTATTGCTTGATTAGGAAAAATACTTGTTAACCGCTCAAGAGAAATCCCGGCAAGGATGGAGATCAGCAAATTGGCTTTAATATTCAGAGGTTCAAGTTGAGCCAAGATTTGTGGCTTAATAGCGAGAATCACAACATCTTGAACATCAGCTACTTGTTGATTATCGTTAGTTGTTTGTACTTTATATTTTTCTTGTAGATAAATTCTACGAGATTGTTGTGGATCGCTGAGGATGATTTCTGGAGCGCTATAGAGACCAACGCTAATTAATCTAGAGAAGATAGCCTCAGCCATCACCCCAGCACCAATAATACCTAGTTTAGGATTTGTCATTATCTTAAAAAAAGCCTACATAGCTATTTGGTTAAATGTAGGCTTTTAGGTTTTTTATTTGAGGGATATTTGTGGAACTGGCTTGGCAGATTGCAAAATTGAAGTACTGGTAACAGAATCATTAGCCAGAGAAAACAGAGGATTAGAAAGAATCCCCGCTAGGGTAGTAGCAATCAAAGAAAGAACCAATCCTACTTGGAGAGGACGCATCCCATTGAGGTTCCAACGAATCTCTGGATAATTTTTGACCACTTCGGACATTTCTTGAGGTTCTTTGACTACCATCATTTTTACTACACGAATATAGTAATAGATGGAGATAACACTGGTTACTAGTCCGAGCAAAACCAAACCATAAAGCCCTGCCTGCCAACCTGCCCAGAAAAGATATATCTTGCCAAAAAAGCCCGCCAGAGGTGGAATACCACCTAAAGAGAGCAAACAGATACTCAATCCCAGAGTTAAGAGAGGATCTTTTTGGTAAAGCCCGGCATATTCACTAATCTGGTCTGTACCAGTGCGCAGGGAAAATAGAATAATACAAGTAAAAGCCCCTAGGTTCATGAACAGATAAACCAACAGATAAAAAATCATACTGGAATAACCAGCATCACTATTGGCAATCAAACCAATCATCACAAAACCAGCTTGTGCAATAGATGAGTAGGCCAACATCCTTTTCATACTAGTTTGGGCAAGAGCGACCACATTGCCCAGAACCATACTCAAAATAGCCAGAGCAGTAAAGACAAAATGCCACTGTTCGGAGAGTGAACCAAAGGCAGTTACCAATAGGCGAATTGCCAAGGCAAATCCTGCAGCTTTAGAACCAACTGATAAAAAGGCAACCACTGGAGTTGGTGAACCTTCATAGACATCGGGAGTCCATTGGTGAAATGGTACAGCAGATATCTTAAAAGCAATCCCGGCAATTACAAAAACCAAAGAGATTACTAATCCTAAAGAACTAGCAGAATCAGTCAAGACTATCTTGTTGGCAATTGAATGCAAATTAGTTTCACCACCAGATAATCCATAGAGTAAAGATACGCCATAGAGAAAAATAGCTGAGCTAGAAGCCCCAATCAAAAGATATTTCAAGGCAGCCTCATTAGAGCGCGAATCTCTTTTCATATAGCCTGTCATCAGGTATGAAGAGATACTGAGCATCTCTAAAGAAATGAAAATCATCGATAGCTCATTGGCGCCGGAGAGGAACATACCGCCTACAGTCGCCGTGAGTAAAATAGCAATAAACTCAGCCAAAGCAGTGCCTGTTTGCTCGACATAGCGAATTGACATCAAGATGGTAACTACCGCTGAAAGTGCGATAATCGAGCGGAAGATTATACTCAGATTATCTGATTCAAATGAGCCGAGAAAGGAGATAGTCTCGCTTCGGTTCCAGCCCAAACAGAGTGCTCCTATAGATAAAAGCAAACCCGAAATAGCCAAATAGGGAAGAAATTTGCTGGAAAATTGTCTCCCTCCTAAAAGATCTCCTACTAGAACCAAAAGTAGGGTGACTATGACAATTCCCTCTGGTGCAATTGTCCCAGCGTTAAGTTGACTCGCAATGTTACTTGAAAAATCCATAACTTGTAATAAGACTTTAAACGCTCAATCTTTAACAATACTAGACTAGGAAGAGGGATCTCTACATCAATTTTTCAAATAAAACATTTGACAAATTGGGTAATTTCCTCTTTATCATCGTTAAATAGTAAGAGAAGAGTGAAAAATTTGCTCAAGCTCTTTGTAGGTAATACCTAAATAGTATATTTCAAGGTCAAGAGTGATGTCAAAATTAGTCATTGTCGAGTCTCCAACTAAAGCTAGGACAATCCGCAACTATCTTCCCAAAGACTATAGGGTGGAAGCATCCATGGGACATATCAGGGACTTGCCCGGCTCTGCTGAAGAGGTACCGCCTGAATACAAGAATCGGGAATGGGCCAATTTAGGAGTCAATGTAGATAATGACTTTGAACCGCTCTATGTCATTCCCAAATCCAAAGAAAAAGTAGTCAAAGAGCTCAAAAGTGCCCTCAAGGGAGTAGATGAGTTGATTCTGGCTACTGATGAAGATCGTGAAGGCGAGAGTATCAGCTGGCATTTAGCTCAACTGCTCAAGCCCAAAGTTCCTATTAAACGGATGGTCTTTCACGAAATCACCAGAGAAGCCATAGGCAAAGCCTTAGAAAATTGCCGCAATATCGATCTAGATTTAGTACATGCTCAAGAAACCAGAAGAATTTTAGATCGTCTGGTAGGCTATACTCTCTCACCATTACTTTGGAAAAAGATCGCCCCTGCTCTTTCTGCTGGAAGAGTGCAGTCTGTAGCAGTCCGCTTGTTGGTACAAAGAGAAAGGGAGCGCCGCGCTTTTGTCGAAGCGAGCTATTGGGATCTCAAGGCAAATTTGGAAAAAGACAAGATAAATTTTGAAGCCAAATTATTCAGCCTAGATGGACAAAAGGTAGCAACTGGAGCTGACTTTGACCCCAATACCGGGAAATTAACCAAGAGCAAAAATATCATACTGCTAGATCAGCTAGAAGCGGACAAACTCAAAGAAAGCTTACAGTCTAAACAATGGACCGTCAGTGATCGTGAAGAAAAACCAAATATCCGCAAACCCTCTCCACCTTTTACAACCTCTACCCTGCAGCAAGAAGCTAACCGCAAGCTTAACCTCTCAGCTAGAGATACCATGCGTACTGCTCAAAATCTCTATGAACGCGGTTATATAACTTACATGAGGACTGATTCAGTCCATCTCTCCTCAGAGGCAATTAGCGCCGCTCGCAGTTGTATTGAGCAGATGTATGGCAAAAATTATCTCTCTCCACAACCTCGCCAATATACAACCAAAAGTAAAGGAGCCCAAGAAGCTCATGAAGCAATCAGACCTGCTGGCAGTACTTTTCGACTGCCCAAGGAAACCGATCTCACTGGAGTAGAAGCATCTCTCTATGAGCTAATTTGGAAAAGAACAGTTGCCTCCCAGATGGCTGATGCCCGATTGACGCAACTTTCGGTTTCTTTTGCAGTAGAAAATGCTATCTTTCGCTCTTCTGGGAAAACAATTGAATTTGCAGGCTTTTTCCGGGCCTATGTCGAAGGCTCTGACGATCCTGAAGCAGCCCTGGACAACCAAGAAGTAATTTTACCCGCCCTAGCCAAAGGAGATCATCCTAACTGCCGCCAATTAGAAGCTATAGGCCATCAAACCCAACCACCTGGGCGCTATAGCGAAGCATCTCTGGTTAAAACTTTAGAATCCGAGGGAATAGGCAGGCCAAGTACTTATGCAACCATCATTAGTACTATTATAGATAGAGGTTATGCGCAAATGCGCAACAAGACCTTGATTCCCACCTTTACTGCCTTTGCCGTAGTTGGACTTTTAGAATCTAACTTCCCTGATCTAGTCGATACAGCCTTCACTTCCAAAATGGAACAGACTCTAGATGAAATTGCCACTGGTGATGCTAAATGGCTCCCCTATCTGGAGAAGTTTTATCTAGGTGAAAGTGGATTGGTTCAACAGGTTAAACAAGGTGAACAAAATATAGATCCTGGTATAGCTAGAGCTATTCCTTTGCAGAATTTCGAAAATGTGATCAAAATCAGTAGATTTGGTCCCTATGTTGAAGTGAAAAAAGGAGAACAAACCATCCCAGTTTCTATTCCACCTGATGTTGCCCCTGCAGATTTAGCCATTGAGCAGCTTGAACTTCTCCTGCGACAGAAAGCAGAAGGTCCCGAGCAACTGGGAGTTCATCCAACTATTAATCAACCTATTTTCTTAATGGTAGGCCCTTATGGACCCTATCTCCAATTAGGTGAAATCCCCGAAGAAGGCAAGAAAAAACCAAAAAGAGCGCCTATACCCAAGACGATCAAGCCGGAAGAGGTAACCTTGGAAATCGCTGTTGGGCTGTTGGATTTGCCTAGAGTACTTGGTCAGCACCCCGAAACAGGAGGAACTATAAAAGCTAGCCTTGGTCCCTATGGACCCTACATCCTCCACGATCAAGGAACAAATGCCAAAGAGTACCGCTCACTCAAAAAAGACGACAATGTCCTGACTATAGACTTAGAGAGAGCCTTAGAAATTTTGGCAACTCCCAAAGAAGCGCGCGGAACTAGAAATAGAGCTGCTAAACCCCCCCTTAAAGAGCTGGGCAACCATCCTAGTGATAATTTATCTATTGGGGTCTATGAAGGTCCTTATGGTATCTATATCAAACACAATAAGACCAATGTCGGACTGCCTGAAGGAGAAACTATAGATACAATAACCTTAGAAAAAGCTCTCTCACTACTAGCAGCTAAAGTACCAAAGAGCAATTCTGGTAAAAAAACATCTTCCAAGCGCTCCAAAACAACTACCAAATAAAAACTAATGATCTGGCCATTTAGACCAAAAACAAGCAAGCAAATAGCCCGTCTCGAAGTTAGTGGGCCAATCTTCTCTGAAACTCGCAAAAGAGTACTCAAGGCTCTTGATTTTGTAGAGCAGAGAAAATTCCCAGTCCTGCTTTTACGTATTGACTCTCCTGGGGGAACAGTTGGAGATTCACAAGAAATCTACTCAGCTTTGATGCGCTTGAGAGAAAAAACCAAAATCATCGCTAGCTTTGGCAATATCTCAGCTTCTGGCGGGATTTATATTGCCATGGGCGCCGATCATATCGTAGCCAATCCTGGGACCATCACAGGTAGCATTGGAGTCATTTTACGTGGCAACAATCTAGAAAGACTTCTCGAAAAAATTGGTGTTTCTTTCAAGGTGATCAAATCTGGTCCCTATAAAGATATTCTCTCTTTTGATCGTCAATTAACCCCCGAAGAAGAAGATATTCTCCAACAATTGATTGATAGTACTTATAATCAGTTTGTTCAGACGGTATCTCATAGCCGCAATATTCCTGTAGAAACTGTCAAAAGTTTTGCTGATGGACGGATTTTCACAGGAGAGCAGGCTCTCTCATTAGGCGTGGTTGATAGTTTAGGTACTGAAGAAGATGCCAGAATTTTGGCTGCCAAATTAGTCGGATTAGATCCAAACAAAACGAAATGTTACAACATTGAGGAACCGAAACCTTTCCTTAAAAAACTGCTACCCTTAAGGGGAGGGAGTTTGGAACTGCTCACCTTTGAATTAATGACTAGCGGTCAACCTCTTTGGTTCTACAGTTGTTGAACTAAGATTTAAGAGTCACAGTCATACAATGAGTGGGAACCAACAGCAAAGGAGGACATTATAGCCAATGTGGAAAGTGCGGGCAATTCGTGGAGCAACCACAGCATCGGAAAATACAGTAGATTCCATCACCCTGGTGGTTACAGAACTGCTAGATGCTCTCGAGCACCACAATCAACTCGAATCTGATGATATTATCAGTGTGATTTTTACCGTCACTAGAGATCTTGATGCTCTATATCCGGCCTCGATAGCGCGTGAACGCCTCAATTGGTCCAATATTCCTTTGCTTGATGTTCAGCAGATGTATGTAGAAGGCAGTTTGGATCATTGTATTAGGGTTTTGCTCTATGTCAATACTCTCAAAAATCAAAACCAAATCCATCATACCTATCTTAGAGGCGCCAGGGTTCTTAGACCTGATCTGGATCTGGATCTTTCTCAAATGGAATTACAACGGGGATGATTGGATTCGAACCAATGGCCGACCGCTTAGAAGGCGGTTGCTCTATCCTCTGAGCTACATCCCCAAAATGGGTATTCTTGATAATCTCATGAGCTGCTCACTAATGTCAAGTTTTAAACCATCTATGTCCAGTTGAACCAGTAGATAACCACCAAATTGCTCTGAGCACATCTCTGATTGATTTAATTGGATAGTCACCTTTGTCATTTGTTTGTACAAACACTGGCCTCATTACAATACCTCTACTGCCAAATACTATCTCTCCAATCAAATAGGCTCTGGTCATATGTGAACTTGAGGTTACTAAATAGACATTGTTGATTTTTCTTGCTTTAAACTGGTCTACCAAAGTTGTAAAGTTCTCTAAAGTATCTTCTGCTTGATTATCTAGATGTAATCTATTGAGATTGACACCGGCATGGCGAAATATTTTCCTGACATAATTACCAGGGCTACCTGAAGATACCCAAATTGGCAAATCAGGGTTATATAGAGCTAATTGGGCGGCATCTTTTTCTCTTTGTTGATCACCACCTAGAACAAAAATAATCTGTGGTCTACTTATCCTTGCCTTGATTGCCCTTGCTCCGCACCAGCAAAATAAAATCAGCAAAGGACTTATAGCTAAAAGCCCCAGAACTGATTTCTTTTTACGTAAGGATAATGGCGAATCTAGCTTGGTATCCATCTAAAACATTGGGATGATTTTTACTTTTGACGATCTCGTAATCTGCGCTTTGTATCTAGCCATAATTTTCTAAGACGCAAATCCAAAGAATAACCTCTTTTAGTAGTGATTGCCATGGTACCAGCTATACGATCATGAAAGGCTTGATAAAATTCAGGATCAGCTAGGGCGACTCCACCATCGGCTATCAAAGGAGAAAGTAGCAAAATCATCGATAAACCATTGGCTAGTCCTATTTCTAGTCCCCACATTGCCAATAGGGCAGCAAGACCTAAAATTACTTCTCTCTTGCTTAGCTCTACCATACCAGGTGTGCGATCAAAACGAGGGTCAATTACCTTGATGTCCATCGACCAATGACCTAGACTTTGTCCATGGTTTTTTTGCGCGGCGATCACCCGAGCAACCCACCAGAGACTCAGAAAAATTATGGTGCGTATCAACCAATCGCCGATAAAAGAACTCAATAGCCAGACAACAACAAAGTCAATTAAAAAAGCATAGATTCTTCTTTCAATTGAAACTTTGGGATAATAACGAATGGGAGTCCTATCAAGAGTCATTGTCTTTATTGGGTAAGTCCATGTTTAAGAGCAAAACGCACTAGCTCAGTTCTACTGTTGGTTTCGGTTTTAGTAAAAAGACGACTAACGTATTTTTCAACATTGCGCACGCTGGTATTTAAACGAACGGCAATTTCTTTATTCATAAGTCCCTGGGCTACTAGCTCTAGGATACTCTGTTCTCTAGGGGTTAGGTCAATCTTATGGGGTGATGGGGTCACCTGTAGATGGGAATTACCTGCATGTCCTAATTGTTCTTTGAGCTCTTTGATTTCTTGACGTATTTCATCTAATTTGGCGCTCTCACTATCTCCTTGAGTGGTTTCCTGTCTTCTTTCTAGAAGATTGCTGATAATCACTCTCAGTTCTTCTGGTTCAAATGGCTTAGAAAGATAGGCATCACAGTGTGCCTGATATCCTGCAATACGGTCTGAGGTCATTCCTCTAGCTGTTAAGAAAATAAAGGGAACTGTTTTAAAACGCCCATCTTCACGAATTTTTTTAAGGAACTGATAGCCATCAACTTGCGGCATCATAATGTCGGATATAAAAAGATCTGGAGTTTCTTTTTGTAATATCTCTAATGCTTCATTGACATTACTGGCTACTTTGACCTGAAATTCGTTGTCAAACTCTAGATAGGCTTTAATTGACTCACGAATTCCAGGTTCGTCATCGACCAACAATAATTTAGGCGGTTGATTCACTTTTTTTTCCTTAAAAAGACTATGGTTAAAAAGACTATGATCAATAGTCTCTCTATTGTGCCAGATTCTCTATCTAGACGATGCGTTTTTATGTACCAAGAGGACTTGGATATGGCTAAGCAATCACAGCGAAACATTGTAGAAGAGATTACACAGTTTAATCAAGGCAGAGATGAAGGATTGCTTAAGCTAAAATATCAGGCAATGCGTGCTAATCCCTTTAGTTTTTTCCGGGGAAGTTGTCATCTTTTTTACCAAGATTGGCCTGAGTGTGGCCCTTTAAATGATGCGCCACTAGCTTGGATTTGCGGAGATCTTCATCTAGAAAATTTTGGTAGCTTTAAAGGAGATAATCGCCTAGTTTACTTTGATCTCAATGATTTTGATGAAGCAGTATTAGCCCCTTGCACCTGGGAAATTGCCCGATTTTTAACTAGCGTTTTTCTAGCAGCAGATAATCTTTCTTATAGCCAGTCTGAGGCATTTATTTTAGCAAAATCAGCTCTAGATAGTTTCACACAAGCTCTCTGCAATGGACATGTCTATAGCGTAGAAACCCAAACGGCCCAAGGTTTAGTTAAAGAGCTTTTAGTAAGCTTGCAGCTGCGCAAAAGAAAAGATTTTTTAGATAATAGAACCGAACTAGTAAATAAGCAACGGCGACTTAAACTAGACCCTAAGCGCAATTTTGCCCTTGGAGAAAGCAAGTTTGAAAAGCTCAAGCGATTGATTGATGATCTTGGCAGCAAAAGCAAAAACTCTGACTTTTTTAAAGTATTAGATATAGCAGGGCGTATTGGGGGAAATAGTAGCCTTGGTTTGGAGCGCTATGTGATTTTGGTTGAAGGTAAAGGCTCACCGGATAAAAACTACTTGCTAGATCTCAAGGCTCAAACTGGCTCAGCTTTAGCAAAATATCTCAAAGTAACCCAACCTAACTGGCAAACTCAGGCGCAGCGCACCAGCACTATCCAAAAAAATATGCAGAGTACTTCACCAGCTATATTACTGACGGTAGAAGATGGCGAGCAATCTTTTTTACTCAAAGAGTTGCAACCCAAAGAAGATAAAGTCAATCTCAAACAGTTAAAACAAGAAATAAATAATTTTGAACAATTGCTCAAGACGATGACTAATCTGGCAGCTTGGTCACAACTGCGCGCTGCAGATAGATCCGGCTCTGATATACCAGATCGTTTGATTGAATTTGCCTGCCAGAAAGACTGGCCTGGCGAAATTCTCACTTATAGCCAAAATTACTCACTCCAAGTCAAACAAGACTACCAGGATTTTTATGATTCAGATGTATTGTTGCAATAATTAGAAAAATTGTCTATAATAAAAGTGTATCGAGGGGCCGTAACGGTTTCGACAGGTTGGCGAAAACTCCCCCGTGATGCAGGTCAAGAGTGAGTCTTCTCTTGTGAATACCGGGCTCAAACAAAACGTAACTGCGAACAACATCGTTCCTTTCGCTCGTAAAGCTGCACCTGTTGCTGCCTAAGATCTAAAACTGATCCGAGCGTCTATGGTTTGACTCCGTTAAAGACTATAGACCAACCCCCAACGGATGCTCCTGATGGTCGTCTTTGCTAGACCCCAGGCTAAGATTTAGTAAAGAATCCTATCCTCTGGGATAATTGAGGGTTCCCGCTCTGAGGATCAGATGAGCTAAACCTGTGAATGATCGGACAGCTAATACCCGATTTGGACAGCAGTTCAACTCTGCTCGGCTCCATTAATAAAAATTTGAGAGTGGGATTGATTCTCACTCTTTTGTTATTGTTATAGCAAAAGTGTTACCTTACAAACAAAATAGCTTCTAGATGATTTAAATATGTTGTTGGAAGAACAATTACAAATTCTCATAGATCAAGCAGCTAGTTATGATGTCCCACCCCAGGTCATCTCTGGTGCATTTGTGCCTGTTTTGCAAAACTATGCCTCAACTTTGCCCCAGGAGCAATATTACATTGCGACTAATCAATCGGGAGATTGGTTAATGACCATCCTTGAATCTAAAAGTAACCCTGGTCAACAAAAGAGGGTGATTTTTGCCTTTGAGCAAAGTAAAGGTATCTGTAAATTGCTACCTGTTACTCATTTATTGTTTGAAGTCTTTGGCCGAGCTGAGATAGATTCTGTAGTTTTTGTAGACTGTCAGAGGGAAATTAGCAGAGCAAATCTAGCCCAGGATATCAATAGGAGCATCAAACAGTACCTGATTCAATCAAGTTACTGCTAAGTTTAGAGTAATTCATCTAACTTAATTTTCTGAGATTAGCTTAGAATGTTTATAAGGATATGTAAACTTTCGTAACTATCTTGCCAAAATAGGCGCTAGCTAATGATCTCCACCTCATCTCTTTTTGCTCCAGTTGAACTTGATCTCGAATTACTAACCGAGAACTTAACCCAGTTAATCGGCGCTCGTCATCCTATTTTAGGGGCCGCAGCTGAGCACCTCTTCACAGCCGGCGGTAAGCGAGTGCGACCTGCCATAGTCTTATTGGCCTCTAGAGCAACGCTTTTGGAGCAGGAACTCACGCAGCGTCATCGAAGACTAGCTGAGATTACTGAAATGATCCATACAGCTTCATTGGTGCATGATGATGTAGTCGATGAAGCAGATCTCCGTCGCAATGTCCCTACAGTAAATAGCCTGTTTAATAACCGTATTGCTGTTCTAGCTGGAGATTTTCTTTTTGCTCAATCATCTTGGTATTTAGCAAATTTAGATAATCTAGAGGTGGTCAAGTTACTCTCTGAGGTGATCCGCGATTTTGCCGAAGGTGAAATACTCCAAGGGATTAATCGTTTTGATACAAGTTTGAGCCTAGAAGGCTATATAGAAAAGAGTTATTACAAAACAGCTTCTCTGATTGCCAATAGCACAAAAGCTGCCGCAGTATTGAGTGATGCCCCTCGTCAAGTAGTTGATTCTCTTTACAATTACGGCAAACATTTGGGACTGGCTTTTCAAATTGTGGATGATATTTTAGATTTCACCACTGCTAGTGATGTTTTAGGTAAACCTGCCTGCTCTGATTTGGCCAGTGGCAATATCACTGCTCCTGCCCTTTTAGCTATGCAGGAAAAACCCTATTTAAAAACCCTTATAGAGAGAGAATTTAGTCAAGATGGAGATCTTGAAAATGCCATCAGCATGGTGATGAGCAGTCAAGGCATAGCAAAATCACGCGAGATGGCTAATCAGCATGCAATTTCAGCTACTAAGTATCTCGATTGCCTTGCTCCTTCTCCTTCAGCCCAAGCTCTACTAGATCTAGTTGAGTATGTTTTGGATAGGTTATACTAACTTACTTTTTTTAGCGACATTAGGTGTATCCTAGATAAGAAGCAAATGTCAAGCCACAATAATAAAAATTAATTTAGGTGTTTAGGAGTTGAGATGGCTGTACAAATACAACAAGCCTTGGATATAGGTAAATATATATTTACACAAAAGCTTCGGGGTCGCCAAAAGTTTCCCCTGGTTTTAATGCTAGAGCCACTTTTTCGCTGTAATTTAGCTTGCAAAGGCTGTGGCAAGATCCAACATCCAGCTGAAATCCTCAAACAGAACCTCAGCCCTCAAGATTGCTTTGCCGCTGTCGAGCAGTGCGGCGCTCCTATTGTCTCTATCCCTGGAGGTGAGCCACTGCTTCATCCCCAAATTGACGAGATAGTTGCAGGATTAATCCAGCGCAAGAAATATATTTATCTTTGTACAAATGCTATTTTGCTGGAAAAAAACTTAGATCGCTTCACCCCTTCACCCTATTTGACATTTAGCGTTCACTTGGATGGTTTCCAGCAAGAGCACGACCAATCAGTAGATCGAGATGGTGTTTTTGAAGTTGCCGTTAAAGCAATCAAGGCCGCTAAAGCTAAAGGCTTTAGAGTTAGTACTAATACTACGATCTTTGCTGGAGCAGATCCTCAAAGAATGCAAGAGTTCTTTGATTTTCTAGAGACCCTCAATCTTGATGGCATGATGATCTCGCCCGGTTATAGCTACGAGTGGGCTCCAGATCAAGAGCATTTCCTTAAAAAAGAACAGACCAAGGCGCTCTTTAGAGAATTATTAAATCCCTGGAAAAAGAAACAAAAAAATTGGAATTTCAATCATAATCCCCTCTTTCTAGATTTTCTGATGGGTGAAAAAGATTACGATTGCACACCTTGGGGTATGCCCAGTTATAGCATATTGGGTTGGCAAAAGCCTTGTTATCTTCTCAATGAGGGCTACTACAGTAGTTATCAAGAATTACTGGAAAAAACCGACTGGAAGCAATATGGTCCTAAAAGTGGCAATCCCAAATGCGCTGATTGCATGATGCATTGTGGTTATGAGACTACTGCAGCTCTCGATGCTCTCAAGCTTGAGAATATGGGACGGGCAATTGGGAGTGTATTGGGTTAATAGCTATGAAAAAAACATTATTTTTAAGCCCACCTTCATTTGATGGATTTGATGGGGGTGCTGGCTCTAGATATCAAGCTAAACGAGAAATCACCTCTTTTTGGTATCCTACTTGGCTAGCTCAGCCTGCAGCCTTAGTCCCAGGTAGTAAATTGGTAGATGCTCCTCCTGCTGGACAGTCAGTAGAAGATATTCTGGCAATAGCTAAAGACTACGAACTGGTGATCATGCATACCAGTACTCCTTCACTGGACAATGATGTCAGGTGTGCCCAAGCTATCAAGCAACAGAAACCCTCTACGGAGATAGGTTTTATTGGAGCTCATGTAGCGGTATTACCAGAGCAGACCCTTCAAGAAAATCCAATTATAGATTTTGTCTGCCGCAGTGAGTTTGACTATACCTGTTTAGAGCTTGCAGAAGGAAAACCTTACTCAACCATTAAGGGTTTAAGCTATCGAGATGAAAATGGTCAGATTCAACACAACCTTGAGCGCGATCTGATTCACGATTGGGATGCAATGCCTTCGGTATTGCCAGTTTATAAAAGGGATCTAGATATCAATAAATATTTCATTGGCTATCTACTGCATCCCTATATTTCTTTCTATACAGGCAGAGGTTGCCCGGCCAAATGTTCATTTTGTCTCTGGCCTCAGACCATTGGTGGCCATCAATATCGCTCTAAAAGCCCAGAGGCAGTTGGACAAGAAATGGAGCAGGCTAAAGCCCTTTTTGGCAATAGCGTGCGCGAATATATGTTTGATGATGATACCTTCACCATCGATAAAGCCAGAGCAATTGCCATTAGCGAACATCTCAAAAAGCTAAAGCTCACCTGGAGTTGTAATGCTAGAGCTAATCTGGACTATGAGACTTTAAAAACCCTTAAAAATAATGGATTGAGATTGCTTCTAGTTGGTTTTGAATCGGGCAACCAAGAAGTCTTAGATGGTATCAGAAAGGGCATCAAGCTAGAAGTAGCACGCAAGTTTATGGCTGATTGTCGTAAGTTGGGAATCACTGTACATGGTACTTTTATCATTGGTTTACCCAATGAAACGCAAGAGACCATTGAAGATACCATTCGCTTTGCCTGTGAAGTCAATCCACATACTATCCAGGTTTCGATTGCCGCTCCTTACCCTGGAACCGAGCTTTACCGCCAAGCCCAAGAAAACAACTGGTTTACTAGTGGAGCTATGGTTTCTGAATCTGGTATTCAGCTATCTACCCTAGAATATCCTCATCTGCGCTCTAAGCAAATTGACGATGCAGTAGAGCGCCTTTATCGCCGTTTCTATTTCCGTCCTCAAGCCATCATTCCGATTGTCCAGGAGATGTTGGCAGATCCACAAATGTTAGTACGTCGTCTGAGAGAAGGTCGTGAATTTTTTGCCTATCTCAAAGATCGCCGTAATCAATCTCTTGTTTGATTTTGATAAGGATAAATAAATATTATGAAACTAGGAACCCAAGCTCATAAAGAACTATTTTGTCGTAGTTTTCTCGATAGCTACCAAGAATATAATCCAGAAACCCTACCTTGGCCAGATCTAGATCCCGTTTCCTTAGAGAGATTAAGAGCTATTCCTTTCTGGAAAGAAGCACTCTATACTGAAAAAAAAGCCGGGATCATGGTCAGCGCTTTTGCCAAGACGATTGAAGATCCTTTAATTAGAGAGGCAATCACCCTTCAAGGTCAAGAAGAAACTCGTCATGGACGCTTGATTCAATTTTTGATTAACCGCTATGAAATACCTATATCACAGCCTGAAAATATAGAGCTACCCCTTGATATAGAAAGAGCCTTTACAGATTTCGGTTTTGAAGAATGTTTAGATTCTTTCTTTGCCTTTGGTCTATTTGAGATAGCTCGCTTGGCTAAGTATCTACCTCAGGCATTTTTCGATATTTTCGATCCTATTATGAACGAAGAAGCTCGCCATATTGTTTTCTTTGTCAATTGGATCAGCTATTTGCAGATAGAGCGAGGTAGAGGTTGGTCTCCCTTGCGCTCAGCCCATGCCCTATATCACTATGGAAGCGCGCTAACAGGATTGGTTAAGACCTTTGCTGGAGCTGGAGAGCGTGAAGAGCAAGCTTTTGCGGCAACTGGAGCTCGCACTTTTATGGACGATCTAACTGCAGAAATGTTTTTTTCACTTTGCATTCAAGAAAATCAAAAAAGAATGCAGCAATTCGATCCAGAACTTCTCCAGCCAAGATTACTCCCTAGGCTTTCTAGTGTTGCTCTTTCTGTAGTTAAATTGCTACCGAAAAAAAATAGCCTCTCGGTCCAGACCAATTAGCCCTATGCGCTATCTAGTAATCAATGCGGATGATTTTGGCATTTCTCAAAGTGTCAATGAGGCAATCATCCAGGCTCATCAAAAGGGTTGTTTGACTAGTACTAGCTTGATGATTACTGCTGAGGCGGCTGGTGAAGCTATCAAGCTAGCTAAGGCCAACCCTTCTTTAAATGTGGGATTGCATTTGGTCCTAGGTGGTGGCAAATCCTATCTTCAACATAGTGAAATTCCCCACCTGGTGGACAAGGGGCAGAATTTTTCCAGCTGGACTACTTGGGCTAGTTTAAATTACCAATTTAATCCCAAGGTTAAAGCAGAACTAGAAGCGGAAATCAGAGCGCAACTAGAAGCCTTTGCTCAGAGCGGATTAATCATGACCCATCTAGATAGCCATTATCATCACCATATCAATCCAACAGTGATGGGTATTATTTTGAAATTAACCCAGGAATTTTCGATACCCACTATTCGTCTTCCCTACGAAGAAATAGATATCAACTTGCAAGTTGAACCAAGTGGCAGACTCCAAAAGACTATCGGAGGAAAAATCTTTTCTATGCTACGGCACTCTCAGCAAAAACATTTACAAGCTCTGGGTATACCTTATCTAGATCGCGTCTATGGTTTACTGCAAACTGGCAAAATCACTGAACAATATTTACTTTCCCTATTACCCCTGATGCAGGGAAATTTAGTTGAGCTTTATCTACATCCAGATTTGCTAGGTAGAGGCAGCTTTGAGCTAGAGGCTCTTGTTAGTGAAAAGGTAAAAGAGGCAATTGTCAAAGCAGGTTTTCAATTAGTTGGCTTTAATGAGGTTATAAATCAGGTTTGAAAAATTTTGTTCTACTATCTCTTTTGATGATCACCCAGGTTTTGGGTGATATTTGGCTTAGTCGTGGCATGAAATCCTTGAGCGCAGTTAATTTTATGCATCTGGATCTTGCTACTGTGATCTCTTTGTTCATCTTTCTTTTTAGTAACTTTTGGATCTGGCTAGCGGTAATTTTTCTTGTAACCTCTTTGATTCTCTATTTGGGTGCTATCTCCCGGCTAGATTTGAGCTTTGTTTTGCCAATCCATGCTCTTAGCTATGTGCTCAATGCCGTCTTTGCCGTGTTGATTTTGGGAGAGCAAGTTCCCCTGACTCGTTGGTTAGGTATATTTGCCATCACTTGTGGAGTAATGCTGGTGAGTATTACTAAAGCTAAGACCACAATGGATTTTTCTGTCAATAGCAGAATGGTTCCGGCTTTTTTTCTACCTCTAGGGCTGGTAATCTCTAAGACATGGTTGGCAGTATTTATTATTTCCTTTGCTGATGCTACTGGCGATATCCTCATGGCCAAAGGAATGAAACAGGTTACTAATAATTCAGATGGTCGAATTTGGAAGACAATTACCAGGGTCATTGGCAATCGCAATATTCTAGGTGGAGTTGTCAGTCAGGCTACCGCTTTTGCCGCTATGATTGCGGCTTTGAGCTGGGCTGATATTTCTTTAATACGACCGGCTTCAGCTTTGACCTATATAATCAGTATGCTAGGAGCTAAATTTATTCTCAATGAGAAATTGGCAAAAGGGCGATTAGTCGGTATATCAATGATTGCCCTGGGTGTTCTTTTTTTGGCAGAGCAATGATTATCGATATTTTGAGAATGTTATTTTTGGGATTGTCCCTAAGTGCCATTATCTATAATCTCTATGCCATTTACGCTGCTATAGATTTTTTTAAGCAAGATTTTAAACAAGAGCAACAATATAGTCCCCCATTAACAATAATCAAGCCTCTATGTGGTTTAGATTGGCAAATCTATGAGAATTTGGCTTCCTTCTGTCAGCAGGATTATACTCAATACCAGATAGTTTTTGCTCTGCGCAGCCTAGATGATCCTTGCTTCAAAATAGCCCAAAAGATCAAGCAAGATTTTCCAGATCTGGATATCTCTTTAATAGTTAATGAGCGAACCATCGGTAATAATTTAAAAGTTTCTAATTTAGCCAACGCTCTAACAATTGCTAAATATCCTATTTTAGTGATTGCCGATAGTGATATCAAAGTTGGATCTGATTATTTAAAAGAGATAGTCAAACCTCTTAAAGATCCTCAAACTGCTGTAGTTACTTGTCCCTATAATTCTCTTGTCAAAGGAAATGTAGCTATTTTTGAAGCTCTGGGCATTGCTACAGTGTTTAATCCCAAAATAATGGTAGCACGCAAACTAGAGGGGGTTTCTTTTGGTTTTGGTTCAACTATCGCGATCAAAAGAGCTGTATTAGAAGAAATTGGTGGATTTGAGGCAATTGCTGATTATCTCAGTGATGATTTTCAGCTAGCCAATCAACCCTATCGTAGAGGTTATCGGGTTCATCTCTCGCGCTATATTGTAGAGCATGTATCGGCTGATGTGAAATTGGCTGATTTATTTGCTCGCCAGTTGCGCTGGGCCAAAGGGGTAAAGAGCGAAAGATTCTGGGGTTATGTGGGATTGATTTTTACTCAATTAACTACAAATAGTTTATTCTTTTTGCTGTTGAGTAAATTTTCACTCTTTAGCTATCTGGTGTTTAGCCTAAGCTGGCTAATTAGATTATTAATGGCTTATATTATAGGTGCTGTTTTATTTAAAGATAGCCTGGCTAAAAAATATCTCTATTTAGTACCTCTAAGAGATATGTTTGATTTTGTGATCTGGGTGCTGGGATTTTTTGGTGATACTATCTCTTGGAGAGATAACAAATTTAAGTTAGTAGATAAAGGTAAATTGTTACTGATTGAGGAGTTATGATACAAAAAAAGAGAAATTTTTGGAACCTAGCCTGGCAGGGTATCACTGAGGGAGGCCCTTCAATGTGCCAGTTTGCTATTACTAGCAATTGTAATGCTCGTTGTGGGTTTTGTAATTTTGCTGTAGATAAGATGCTGCCTGAACTTAAGCATTCAGTCTCACTAGAAGATGCTAAGCAAGCGGCCGAAAATCTCTACAACAATGGGGTTTATTTTTTGATTTATGTAGGCGGAGAGCCTATGCTCCATCCCCAACTTGAAGAAATGATTCGTCATGCCTCTGGTATTGGCATGGCTCCAATGCTAGTTACCAACGGTTCTCTTTTGAGCAGTGAGAGAATTAAAGCTTTAGCTGAAGCTGGACTAGTTAGTGTGATTATCTCTATAGATGCAGCTTCAGCCGAAAAGCATGAAAACAATAGAGGTCTCAAAGGCGTCTGTGAGAGGATTAAGCTTGCTAATGAGCTATTTAAGCAATATGATATTGGTACAACCGCTTCAGTCACTATGAGTCGGCTGATTGATGATTATACCCAGTTGCCAAAATTTTTAACTAGTCTGGGCTTTGATAGTGTTACTTTCTCCTATCCTTTAACTACTCTTGCTTCTAACTATTTGGGCTATGCTGATTCCAATCTGGTTGACTATACAGTAGAAGAGCTACAAGAGCGATTTGAAGCTATTAAAGCTCTCAAAAAACAATTTCATGTTGTTAACCCCACAGCTTCAATTGAGGATATGCAGAATCATTTGCGCGGTGAACCAGAGCAATTTGGCTGTCTGGGGGGGTGGAAGTTCTTTTACTTGGATTGGCATCTCAATCTTTATCGCTGCCATAATTGGGCAGAACCTCTATGTCATGTCTTTGAGTTTGATGGTAGCCAAAGAGTTCTCGATGGTTGCACCAACTGTATGATGGACTGCTATAGAGATGCCAGTGTGATGCAGCATATTGCAGTATCTCTTAGCCAGGGAGTAGATTCTCTAGCCAAAGGACAAATCACCAGAGCGCTAAGGGCTTGGTTTGATCCTCGAAATGTAATTTCTATCAACGCGGTACTTGAAGAGGCTAAATGGCTGCCTAGGCTTTAGATCAAGCTACCAAATCCACTGAAGCTAGGGGGTCTTCGATACCTTCTAGCGGAGTTTCAAACTTACCTAGTAAGACATACTCTAAACGCAACTTGAGCCAGATAATGAACTGCTCATTGGTAGAGATAATGGCTACAGATTTGGCCGGCACTTGAGATTTTATCTTGGATAGGCTAGAAGCCTCCAAAAAAGCAGGCTGTTTGACTAGCCAGAAATCTATTTCTTTGTTGCGCTCTTTATAGTGGCGTATTCTCTCATTGAGTACTTCTTCAAGTGGCTCTTCTTCTAATAAAAATTTTTGACTGGCTAAAAGGTAATGATAGGTAGTCATTTTCTTGAATTTTCCTGATTTTGTGGTTTTTGCATGGCAAGTTTCATCTCGCGGACTGCTCGCTCCATGCCAACTAAGACAGCGCGGCTAATTATAGTATGCCCGATATTTAGCTCTTCTATCCCAGCAATACAGGCAATCGGATAAACATTCCAGTAGGTCAAACCATGTCCAGCATTGACTCTCAGTCCCAATTGCTTGGCTTGTTGAGTTCCTTGGTTTAAAAAACTTAATTCTTGCTGACGACTTTTTTCATCATGAGCCTCGGCGTATTTGCCAGTATGCAGTTCAATGAAAAGAGCATTGGTTTGAGCTGCTGCTTTGATTTGATCCTCTTGTGCATCGATAAACCAACTTACTGGAATGCCAGAAGACTGCAGCCTATCTACCACTTGAGCAAAATAGTCCAGATTGCTCAGCAGGTCTAAACCTCCTTCGGTGGTTACTTCTTCTCTTTTTTCTGGTACCAAAGTGACATAATCTGGTTTGATTCGTAGCGCTATCTCAATCATCTCCTCAGTAGGCGCCATTTCTAAGTTCAGATGAGTGCGTACTGTTTGGCGCAATATCTCAACATCTCTATCTTGAATATGGCGACGATCTTCTCTCAGATGAACGGTTATACCATCAGCCCCGCCTAATTCAGCTAAAAAAGCAGCCGCTACAGGATCAGGCTCTATAGTTCTTCTAGCCTGCCTGATAGTGGCAATATGATCTATATTTACTCCTAAAGTGAGCATAATTAAAATGTAATAGTTTACATAGCTTGAGCTTTGAGCCAAGCTTCAGGTAGATAGAAAAATTTATTGACCCCTGGCACATAAGCTCTGCGGTTAAAGACATCATATTGATTCTGCTCAATGACATCTAGAATACCTTGATAGAGCAATAGTGAAGCCCAGACTGGCCAGCGCGCATCTCTAGTTAGATACTTGATTCCTTTGCTGGATTCTTGGTAATACTTTCTGGCTCTGACTATCTCAAACTGCATCAGAGCTCGCCAGCGCTCATCAATTACTCCAGCTAAAAGATCTTCAGGGCTATAGTCAAATTTGCGTAAATCCTCTAAAGGTAGATATATTCTACCTCTTTGAGCATCTTCTCCAACATCTCGCAATATGTTCACTAGCTGATTGGCAATACCGAGGGCAACTGCTTCTTTTTGCGGGCCAGGATATAGTTTTTCCCAAGGCGGAGCTGCGTTTTGCTCAGCTTGATCAAGCCCCAAGATAGGACTAGTCATCAGACCAACAGTCCCAGCAACACGGTAACAATAAAGATAGAGATCTTCAAAAGTTTCGTAGCGACTGCGATAGAGATCCATTTTGACCCCGGCAATCATATCGCGAAAGGGCTGAATATCCATCGGATAATTTTCTAGCGTATCAACTAGCGCTAGATCAACATCGGCGCTGACAACTCCAGCAAAGATACTCTCTAGATTTTTTTCCCAGAGATCTAATGTCGCCGAATTGGTAGAGGCAGCTTGAGGACCGTCAACCAACTCATCAGTTCTTCTGCACCAGACATAAATTGCCCAGATGGCACGACGTTTTTTGGGCGGCATCAAGAGAGTGCCCAAGTAAAAAGTCTTGGAATACTGTGATGTGATTTGACGACAGAGTTCATATGACTCTGAGAGAGAAACGAGCACTTTTTGGGTTGTTGTTGGTTTAGGCAGTTGAAGCATTAATCCCGGCTGCAGAAGAAGTAATTTTCTTAGCTCTTTAGAATTGTCTCATTGAAACCTGCTTTAATCAGCATTCTAGAAAGATAATTTTTTTGGATCACTCAAAGATAACTAAACCAGAGACATTTGCTGATTTTCACTAGTGATTGATGTGGGAAAATCTTCCACGATTGCTTGGGCTGCAAGCTTTCCAGAAAGAACTGCTCCTTCCATACTACCGAGATATTGCTGCATTGTAAAATCCCCAGCGAGATAAAAGTTGGATACCGGAGTTCTTTGAAGTGGGCGATGAGCTTGTCGGCCAGGAGTAGCTCTATAGACAGAGCGTGGCGTTTTGACCACATGGGATTTGAGCAACTTAGCTGGTGTATCTCCCTGGAAATGATCTGGGAAAAGTTTTTCCAACTCTTGCATGGTTGCAGCAATAATTTCTTGGTCTGACTTATTGATCCATTCTTGAGCCGGAGCTAAGACCAGCTCGAGCATAGAACGTTCTTCACTGTAATAACCCTTACAGGTGTTGCTCATATCAGCATAGACGCTGAGCAAGGGAGAGCGGGAGAACAAAAGATGGTCAATATCTGTTAGTTTGCGGTCAAACCAGAGATGAAGATTGATTACCGGAACTCCTTCTAATCCTTGAATTTGTTGGAAACATTCTAAAGAGCGCCAAGGTTCAGGAACTATAGTCTTGAGCGGATCTACGGGCATAGCAGAAACATAGAGATCTGCTTCTACAATTTCATCATTGTTATCTCGCAGCAGAAAACCTTTGACACTGTTATCTGGATTGAGAAGAATTTCTTTTAAAGGAGCATTGAGTCTCACCTGTCCACCTCTAGATGTGATGTGCTCTACCAAGGGTTGACAGAGTCTTTCTGTAGGTGAACCATCAAGAAAAGCCATTCTAGAGCCGTTTTTTTCTTGTAAAAAGCGATTGAGTGCTGTTAGCAAGATAGTAGCTGAAATTTCATCTGGGTTGATGAAGTTTAAGGCTTTGCTCATGGCTATAAATACTTCTTTTTCTACTCTTTCAGGGATATTTCGAGATTTCATCCACTGCGACCAGCTATAGCGGTCCATCTGTTCAACATAACTTTGCCCTTTGACAATAGCTGGCAACAGTCCAAGCCCAAATTTGATTTTTTCGGGCCAGGTGAGCATGTCATTATTGCGCAAAATAGCGATTAAGCCATTGACAGGGGCCGGTAAATCTGGAAAATCAAACCTTGAATAGGTACCCGGTTTTTCTGGTTGATTGAAGATCATAGTGTGCTCTTTCCACTGCAAACGATCTTCTATCCCCAATTCACTAAATAATTGCAGCATGTTGGGATAGGCCCCAAAAAAAATATGTAGGCCAGTTTCATACCAATCACCATCTTGATCCTGCCAGGCAGCAATTTTGCCACCTAAAACATCTCTACGCTCTAAAACAATCGGCACATGTCCAGCATCTGCTAAATATTTGGCACAGGACAGTCCTGCAAGTCCAGCCCCCGCTATTGCAATTCGCATTTAGCTCTAATCTCAATCAAAGTTTTATTTATATTATACTTTACATTCTGTAATAATTCTCGGTCAACTCTAGAACTCACAAAAGATAGTAAAAATGTTTGAGCTAATTGGAGAACCAGGCAACAGAGCAAAAGACTATAAATTCGCCTCAATTACAAGATTAATACGAAAGCTAGGTTAAACAGAAAGTTCTTGGAAGCGTTAATTGATATGGGGTCATTCTGTCCATCGTTCTCCCATAAAAATAAAAAAGCATCAAGGATAAGCATTGTATACATTTGCAACAAAATTGCAAGTCTAAATTCAATTTTGTCATTAATGAATAGAATTAAAAAAGTTGGGTATTTAGAAGCACTGAATACGAGTTTTTATGCGCTTATCAGCTATTACTTGGATTTGTGAATTACTCATAACAATTATGCAGATTTGTAACAAAATTATAACGAGGATTTACATTAATGAATCTACTTTCCAAGAATAGTTTTATTCATACGGCATCGAAAATTACGCAAACTTCCCTATTGGCAGCTGGACTAGTGTCTTTGAACTTTTTGCTGCCTCCATCTATTGCGCAACCTGAAACATTGGCTAATAACACTCTTTATAATATTGTTGGTCGTAAACTTGAAATTTCTTCGCCTAAAATCACACCAGTAAGTAATGGTTACTCCTTAGGCAATAGAGCAAATACAGTAGATCAATCTGAACCTTCACCCCAGACTACGTCAACTGATTCTTTCGCTTACATGAGCAGTTTTGCTTCAATAGCCAAAAAAACTGAAAATACCGGTGGGAATTATTACAAAGGTGAAAACATTGGCTCAGATAAACAATCAGTGGATTTTCAGAATAGTATCCAAGTTAATGATGTACCAGAGCCATCTTTTATTCCAGGAATACTTTTTTTCACTACATTAGTCTTTGTAGGGAAAATTAAATTAACAAAACAAAAATAATTAATTTTTCTTGGTTAATAGTTTTTAATTATTAATTCGTGTCCTAGTGATGCGTTTTCTTGTTTGTAGTTATTCATACCATATTGGAGAGTCCATTGGGTGATATTAGCAAAGCCAAATAACTTTCTAATCTCTGGAGAATCATCGTAGGTAATTAACCATCTATGTTGACATTTGTACATATTTTGTGCAAATCTTTCATGATCAAAACCTGTATGCAAATTTCCTTTTGAACCATATAGCTTTGATTTGGTAGCACTTAGATAAGGCGGATCGAGAAAAATAAAAACATTACTGCCTTCTTGAAACAAGAGTTTTTCATAATCTCCATGAGTAATATAGACAGAAGAAGTATTTTGTAAAATAGGAGAAAGCTCACACAATCTAGATATAGATGAATCTGTAAATCTTTTTTCAAAAGCTTGTTGAGAGTAGCCCCCAGAATCAACTGTACCACTAAATGTAATCCTATTTAAGATAAAAAACCTTACTGCTCTATCAAATTCACTCAGTTTAATATCTTCATTTTTAAAATAATTGAATAACTCCCTCCCATCTGTATATTGTCGCTTGATTTTTTCTACTTTTTGGACAAGAAACTCTATGTCTTTTTGCGCATAAAACCAAAAGCAATATAGATCAAAATTTAAATCGTTAATCCAGTATCGTTTTAGATGATCTCCAAATTTTTGTTTTACTGCCAAAAAAACTGAACCCCCACCAATACATGGTTCTCTATATTCTTGAATATCTGATGGAATATGTGGAATTATATTGTTGAGAGCTTTTGATTTACCACCTGGATATCTCAAAGGACTTTTAATGAATTTTTTATCCATTATGGAATAACAGCTATTATTATATATATATTGTAAATTAATGCAAAAAAATATGTTTAAAAATACTTATAAAAGCTTGCTATATCTCTGTCTATTAAGTATTCCCTTGACAGCTAAGCCAGCTTTAGCCGACAAAAATAATATATCTATCTGTCAGGGTAATAGCCAGCAGATAACAATTTATCCTCAAGCTGGAATAATGATGTTGCAGGCTTACGATAAAACAAGGGATGTCAATTGGCTGACATCTCCAGCTAGTTTAAAGCTTAACCGGGAGGGAATCAGTTATTTCAACCTCAAAGGGGAAGAAAAGATTAATGTATTTTTTAGTAAAGATCGTCAATCTTGCTCAATAGCAATCGGCAATTTTCTTCGAGAAATGGGCAGCCAAGTGATTTCAAATACAAATAATATCTCTGTAGTTAGGGGAAAGCTCAGCTATCGCCAACGGATTGCCTTGCCAGTTAACTCTCAGGTTATTATTAAACTTTTAGATGTATCTCTCCAAGATAGCGCAGCTAAAGTTTTGGCACAACAAATTATCTTGACTAAAGGAGAAAATATACCAATTCCTTTTCAATTGAGATTTAATAGATTAGATATCATACCCAATCATTCTTATATAGTGCGCGCAGAAATTAGAATTGAGGATCGATTAGCTTTTACTACTACTAGAAATTATCCTGTGATTACTAATGGTGCTCCTGAGACTGTAGATATCTTGCTTGATCCAGTAGAAACTTTGGGATTAGAACAACAACTCCAACAGGGCCAGTGGCTCCTAGAAGACTTAGGCGGTAGAGGGGTTATCGACAATCTACAAACTAAACTCAAGTTTGATTCACAAGGTCGTATATCTGGACTAGCTGGCTGTAATCGGTATTTTGGTCAATATAAACTAAAGGGCGAAAATCTTAAAATGAGTAATATAGCCTCTACTCGAAAGGCTTGCTTTGAGGCTGTGGCCAACCAAGAATCCCTCTTTCTCAATGCTTTAGAAAGAGCCTATCAAATACGGATAGATGGACCATATCTTTTGATTTATTCTAAGGGTCTCAAGCAACCACTGAAATTTACACTTTTGTATTAATTATTCTTTATAGGTTTTTCAACTTAAGCCATTGCAGAATTTTTTCATTCACCTCAGTAGGATTTTCATCATGGGGACAATGTCCAGCTCCCTCTATGAGTTCAAAATCTATTCGAGGATCATCTTGGTAGATTTTAGCTCCAGAAATTGGTGTCCAAGGGTCGCGATCACCCCATAAAACCAGTAGAGGATGCTCTATTTTGTCTAATAAATCTTTGGGCTTGGGACCAGGATCTGCGGCCAAAACCGAAGCAAAGACTTTTTGAGCATTAGGATCATTAGATGGTTCATGTAAAATCTCCACCAGCTCATCAGTTACAGCATCCCTATCACAATAAACTTGATAGAGAGTTTGACGAATGCGACTTTTTTGCCGGACTTGATTGAACAACCACTGGCCCAATAGGGGAGAGCCAACCAATTGACTAAAGCCACCCATCATTAATCGCAAGGGCAAATTTAATTCCTCAGGGCGGTGATTGAGTCCACCAGCACAGTTAAGTAATATAGCCCCTGTGGCAATTTGGGGATATTGGCTAACCAACATCAAAGCAAGTAGCCCACCAATGGAGTTGCCTATAAATATGGTTCCCTCTTGGATTTGATCTTGCCAAAAATCTTTAATTTGATCTCTCCAAAGGTCTAAGTTATAGTCAATAATGGGTTTATCTGATCCACCAAATCCCAACAAATCAAGAGCATAGACTCGATAACCAGCTTGCGCCAAAACAGGGATATTTTTGCGCCAATGCCCTATGGATGCGCCAAAACCATGGATTAGCAGAATAGGGGCACCTTTGCCGCTTACGGTATATTCAATTGAATGATCTCTCCATTGCCAAGCTTGTTTATCTAAAGTAGAAGTTAGCATTATTATTAAGAAATATTAATTTTTTTAATTATAAATGAAAAAAAAGGCATTTGAACAAAGGATAGAACAACTTAAAGAGCAGTTGAGTAAAGCTAGCTACGCCTATTATGTTTTAGATGAGCCAATCATGGAAGATGAAATCTATGATCATCTTTACAGAGAGCTTCAAGATCTAGAGCAAAATCATCCAGAACTTATCAGACCGGATAGTCCAACGCAAAGAGTAGGTGAGTACCCAGCAAAAGGCTTTCAATCTGTTAAGCATTTTGTGCCACTCTATAGCCTGGAAAATGCTTTCAATTTAGAAGAGTTGAGGCAATGGGAATCGCGCTGGCAAAAATTAGTAAAGCCACCAGAAAAGAATATTTATGTATGCGAGCTCAAAATTGACGGCTCAGCCATAGCCCTAACATACATTGATGGAATCTTGACCCGCGGAGTTACTAGAGGCGATGGCATCAGTGGAGAAGATATCACACAAAACATCAAAACCATTCAATCTATCCCTTTAAAATTAAATTGGATTAATCCTCCTCATAGAGTAGAAGTAAGAGGTGAGGCATTTTTACCTTTGGATGAGTTTGCCAAGCTCAACCAAGAGCGTGAACAAAAGTTTGCCAATCCTCGCAATGCAGCAGCCGGCAGCCTCAGACAACTAGATCCTAGAATAGTACGCCAAAGGCGTTTGAGCTTTTTTGCCTACACTCTGCACATAACAGAATCACCTCAATCTCAATGGGAATGCTTAGATTTATTAGAAGAAATAGGTTTTCTGGTCAATCCTCATCGCGCCTTGGTTTCTTCTTTAGAGCAAGTAGAGCTTTATTATCAAGCATGGGAAACCGAAAGAAAAAACTTGAGCTACTTAACTGATGGAGTTGTCGTCAAGCTCAACAATCTGGATTTACAAGAAAAATTGGGCTTTACCCGGAAAGCCCCCCGCTGGGCTATTGCCTTGAAATATCCTGCTCAGGAAATGCCAACTGTCGTTAAAGCCATCGCAGTCAACGTAGGACGCACTGGCATAGTGACCCCAGTGGCTTTGATGGAGCCAGTGCAGCTAGCTGGCTCAATTGTCCAAAGAGCCATATTACATAACCAAGACAGAATCAAGGAGTTAGATATCCGAGTTGGCGATACAGTAATAATCCGCAAAGCTGGTGAAATCATCCCAGAAGTTGTCAGGGTAATACATGAGTTGCGACCAGCTAATAGCATTTCTTACCAGATGCCAGATTGCTGCCCTGAATGCGCAGCTCCACTCTCTGCAAATGAAACTGTGATTCGCTGCCTTAATAATTCATGTCCAGCAATTCTCAAAGGTAATCTAATTCACTGGGCATCGCGCGACGCGCTAAATATCTTTGGATTGGGGGAAAAGATTGTTGAAGCTCTAATCAAGGCAAAGTTAGTTCAATCAATAGCTGATCTTTATCAGCTCCAATTAAATCAGATAGCTGCCTTAGACAGGATGGGGGAAAAATCTGCAAAAAAATTGATTAATGCTTTAGAAGCATCCAAGATGCAGCCTTGGCATCGAGTGCTTTATGGGCTTGGCATACGCCATGTAGGAAGTGGCAATGCCAAAATTATAAGTCAACAGTTTGCCAGCCCAGAACTGTTGAGCCAAGCAACTATAGAACAATTAAAAGCAATTCCTGGCATTGGAAATGAAGTAGCTCAAGCAATAACCCATTGGTTTTCAATTGCCGCTCATCTTGAACTTTTAGAGAGACTCAAAAGCTTGGGTTTTTCCCTTAAGGCTCAAAAAATTGAAATAGAGCAAACTGTAACTCCATTTGCTGCTAAAAGCTTTGTCATTACTGGTACACTGCCCAATTTAAGCAGAGAGCAAGCCAAGAGTTTTATTGAAAAATATGGGGGCAAAGTCACTGAAACAATTAGCTCTAAAACCAATTATTTGCTAGTAGGAGAGAAAGCCGGTTCGAAGTTGGAAAAGGCGCGCAATTTAGGCGTTACTATTTTGAGTGAAGCAGAACTTATGGAAATGGCGGGGTCTGAGTTAGTGGTAGAATCAAAAGAAACAGCGCTATAAAAAGAAAACAACTGTGACAGTTAGAGTTCGTATTGCCCCAAGCCCTACAGGAAATCTTCATATCGGTACTGCTAGAACAGCGGTGTTCAATTG